>NZ_DBHHPX010000003.1:102377-109318 GCF_057241865.1 Tractidigestivibacter sp. | reverse complement strand
ATGCCCTCGGGGTTCGCCTGCGTGATCGTGTTCGCATGCTCAAACGGATCGACGTGCTGCCGCTCCATGATGGCCCCTTCGGTCGTGACTTCATATGCAACCAGCCTACCCCGTTGCGTGCCGTGCGGAGCTGGGGTGCCCGCCCTTCCACCTGGCCACCATGTCGAAGGCCGGCTGGAACCGCAGCATGTTCCCCCTGGCCGAGCGAGCTCGTGGTGGCCCGGAACGCATGGGGCAGGCTCAAGGACCGGATGGTCTGCCTCAGAATTCCCATTGGTTTGTAAGACGGCAGTTATTCGGAACCTTGCGCACTGACGGGTTCTGAAGCTCACGTTACTTTGTGTACTGCATAGGTTCCATCCCTCTGTACCCCGCGCACCCCAACGGTCTACAATGGACGCATCGAGAACAAGCCGGGGCCTTTGGCAAGCGTCGGCGCGAGAAGGGTCCAGGTGCATGAGGAACTAGCGATGCCCACAAGACACCCACGACCAGACCCACGCGCTGGCGGCCATGCCCACGGGTGCAGCATCGCGATCGCATGCCCATTTCGAGCCGGGCGCCCCCGATAGGTTCCATCAAGACGCCTTGCCACGCTCGCATGGCCTCCCGCCGAGACCGGAGGCCCCATGCAGCTCAACCTGTCGAACGTCACATACACATACCCCGCGTCGCCCGAGCCGGCCCTGTGTGGGGTGACGGCTGCGTTCCCGCGGGGATGGACCGGCATCGTCGGCGACAACGGGTGCGGCAAGACCACGCTCGCGCTCGTGGCCTGCAACGTCATGCGCCCGGATGCCGGAAGCGTTGCCCCTGCGCTCGTGGCCCGCTACTGCGCCCAGGACGCCACCCGCCCGCCGGACGACCTTGAGGACTTCGCACTGGCCTACGATGGGACCGCCGTGCGGCTCCGGGACGAGCTGCGCATAGACGACGGATGGGCGTGGCGCTACGACACGCTCTCCGGCGGCCAGCAGAAGCGCCTGCAGGTGGCCTGCGCCCTGTGGGCGCGACCCGACGTCCTGGCCGTGGACGAGCCGACCAACCACGTCGACGCGACGACCCGCCATGCCATATCCGAGGCCCTCTCGCGCTTCGGGGGAATCGGCCTTCTCGTCTCGCATGACAGGGAGCTGCTGGACGCGCTCTGCACGCAGTGCCTGTTCGTCTCGAGGGGGTCGGCCACCATGCGCCCGGGTGGCTACACGCAGGGGTCGGGCCAGGCCGAGCTCGAACGCGAAAGCGCGCTGCGTATCCGTGACTCCGCGCGCAGGGAGAGGGAGCGTCTCGAGTGCGAGGCCCAGCGCCGGCGCGAGGAGGCGTCGCGGGTCGCGTCACGCAGGAGCGGGAAGCATGCTGCCAAGAACGACAGCGACGCGCGCGAGAAGCGGCGGCGCTTCGTCGTCTCCGGGCAGGACGGGAGGGCCGGAAGGCTCTCATCGCGCATGGAGGCCCGGCTTTCCGACGCGGCGGGCAGGCTCGACGCCGTGCGGGTCGAGAGGCGCTACGAGTCCGACGTCTGGCTCGACACAACTCCGAGTGAGCGCAAGGTGCTGCTGCGCATGGAGGAGGCCGTCATCCCCCTCGGCGGTGGGGCAGCGCTGGCGGTGCCCACCCTCTACATCGGCAGCACCGACCACATCGGGCTAGTCGGTGACAACGGCAGCGGAAAGACGACGCTCGTCAGGCGCATCGTGGAAAGCCTACCCGATGCGACGAGGGTCCTCTACGTCCCGCAGGAGCCCACGCGGCCCCAGCGGCAGTCGGCGATGGACGCCCTGGCCGACCTGGGCAGCACCGACCGTGGTCGCGTGCTCTCCGTTGTGGCGCAGCTCAACTCAGAGCCGGAGCGCATCCTGGAGGGCGGCGACGTCAGCCCCGGCGAGATGCGCAAGCTCATGCTCGCCCTCGGAGCCCTTCACGCGCCGGAGCTCGTCGTGATGGACGAGCCGACGAACCACCTCGACCTCGGGTCCATCGAGGCCCTGGAGCGCCTGCTCGCGACCTTCCCCGGGGCGCTGCTGCTCGTCTCCCACGACGCCGCGCTCATCCGGGCCGCGACACGCATCGCATGGACGATATCGGAGGGCCCCATGGGCTACGCGCTTACGGTAGTAGGCTAGGCTCCCGACCCGCAAGGCGCATCTCCGGCCTGCGCGCCTTCTCGACGTCATCGGACACCACGGAACCATCGGGATGACTCTGGTGCAATGGGGTAGTAAGAGATAGATGTCCTGCGGACGTCTGCTGCACGGGGTTCTGGAGAAAACCGGAGGCAAGCCGATGCTCTTCCTCATGTCTGGCCTGAGTGCGTACCTCTTCCTGTTCATGCTGCTTGCGTTGGGCCCTGCCATTGCACTGATGGTCTATGTGTATCGGCTTGATACCCTTGACCGGGAGCCGATTGGGCTGCTGTGGTCGCTCGTCATGAGGGGTGTCGCTGCGGCACTCGCTGCAAGCCTCCTTGAGGCAATCGGCATGCGGGCCTTCGGGCTCCTCTCGGGTCTTGACCCCTCTGGCATGCAGTTTGAGGTTATGGGCGACCTCATGGTGGTCGGCGTGATCGAGGAGGGCGCCAAGTATGCGCTCATGGCTCGAAGGACCTGGAACAGCCCTGCATTCAACTGTCGCTTCGACGGGGTCGTCTACGCCGTGTTCACGTCGCTGGGCTTTGCGGGCATGGAGAACATCACGTATGGCCTGGCATATGGGCCAGGCGTGCTGTTCTCGCGCGCTATCATGGCCATCCCGGCCCACATGGGGTTTGCCGTGCTCTTTGGCCTGTTCTACGGGCAGGCCAAGCTCTGCGGCGTACGCGGGCACAGGCTTGCGTCTGCCCTCTGCGCCGTGGGCGGCTATGTGCTTTCGGTTGTGGCGCATGGCCTGTACGACTCGGCTGCCGCCATGGCGACGGATGCGTCGGGCGGACTCTTCCTGCTTGTCGTGGTGGCCGTGTACCTGATCGTCTTCAAGGTCGCACGCTCGGCGGCGCGCCACGACCGCCGCTTTGCCTCATAGCCGGCGCCTGGGGCCCATGTCAACCCTACCTGTGCCATGTAATGTCGAGGAGGCCTCTTGCGGCGGTTTGGGGTGAAGATGCAACTCGGCTTCTCGGCGGTGGGTATGGCGTTCCTCGCGTTGCTGTTCATCCCCAACGTCCTCTGGACAAGAAGCCGACCCTCGGGCTACGACGAGGCGGCAAGGCACGAGAGCCGCGTGTTGCTTGCGTTTGAGAGAGTCGTCCAGGCCGCCACCACCTGCGCCGCCATCGTGTTCGTCTGTCCGCAGGGTCTCTCCCTGCCTTGGTTGCTCTGGCTCGTTGCCGCTACCGCCCTCATGCTCCTGTACGGGCTTGCCTGGGTCCGCTACTTCAGGGGAGGGGAGGAGCTCGCCGGTATGTACGCGCCCCTCGGCCCCATCCCCGTGCCTCTGGCGTCTCTGCCTGTGGCCGCGTTTGGCCTCCTGGGTGTCTGGTGCCAATCACCGGCAGTGGTCATCTCTGCCGTCGTCCTCGGCATCGGCCACATCGACATCCACCTCGGGCACCTGCTGGCACACGACAGCTAGCCTTCCTCGTTCACGATGACGATCTTGCCGTCGAAGCCGCCGGCGTCCTGGAGCGCGACAGCCTCACGCAAGTGTTCGAAGGAGAACACCTTGGCAATGACGGGCTTGATTTCCCGCTGCGCTATGAACTCGAACAGTGCGGTGATGGACTCCTGGTCAGGCCAGTTGCTGTGAAAGCCCGTCAGGCTTACGCCATTCGGTATTTCGACCAGTGGGTTGAAGTCCTTCAGCGGCTTCTCACCGCCGAGGATGCCCGTGTGGCAGACGATGCCGCCAGAGGGCACACATCGCAGCGAGTCGCGCAGTGTGGACGTTCCCACCAGCTCGAGCACCTTCGTGACTCCGAGGTTGCTGTCGGCGAGATGCCCGTCATCCACGACAGGCAGGTCGCAACCCAGCTCGGCGAGCCTCCCCAGCCTTCCCTCGCTGTGGGCTGTGGCGACGGTCCTGCATCCGAGCGCATGGGCTATCTGCAACGCCGCATAGCCCAGGCCGCAGGTGCCCCCGCGGACGAGCAGGATGTCTTCGGGGCGCAGTCGCAGGCACTGAACGAGCGACCCCCATGCCGTGTAGAAGGTCTCGGGGATGGCCGCTAGCATCCGCCATGGCATCGCATTGGCCGTCTCCGGTAGTGCGAACGTGTGGTGCTCGGGCACGAGTATGTATTCGGCGTAGGACCCGTCGAAGCTGCGCCCCATGCCGCCCATGAGGGCGCAGACGCGCTGGCCGACCATGAAACCAGAGTCGGAGGCGTCGATGACCTCGCCCACGCACTCGATGCCGGGGACGATGGGCTTCGCGATGTAGTCCGCCTCGACCTCTCCCAGGCGCAGCACCTGCTCCGAATGGTTCAACCCGAAGCCACAGACCCGCACGAGCACCCAGCCCGGCTTTGCCTCGGGTACCCGCACCTCACCGAGCTTGACTTTATCGGCGGGGGTAATGCTGTTGATGACAAGCGCCTTCATGGCCTCGGGAATCATCTAGGCCACCGCCCCCGCGAGCGCCGTCTCGATGTTCGTGACCATGCGATTGGCAGCGCCGCAGCCACATCCGCCCGTCATGCGCGGCATCTGCAGAACCTCGCGGGACTCGCCTACGACGGGCACCTCGTGCCAGCACTGCGGGTCCTCGCCGTAGAAGCTGCCGTCGGTCCCGCGTGCCACCGCGGGGCAGCCGCGGCACCAGGCCAAAAGCTCGCAGCGGCTGCACTTAGAGAACTCACCCACCTGACGGTAGTCCTCCATCGAGCCCAGCCAGATGTCTGCCAGGCGCTCGTCGAAGACGTTTCCCACCCTGGAGCCCGCCACGCGGCGACAGGCGTATACGTCGCCCGTGGGCAGGATGGTCAGGTGCCCGCTTCCGCAGCTGCAGCCTTCGTAGACCATGCCCTTCCTGGCATCGGCGGGAATCTGCCAGAGGCCCTCCTCCCACTCGTAGAGGCGCCATAGGTGGTCCTTTCGGCTGAAGCAGGTCTCGCAGCCGGCGTCCTCGCATGCCTTGAACTTCTTGTAGGTACTGTCGAGCACGGCGCGATAGTCCCGTGGGGAGAGGCCCTCCATGTTCTCGCCTGTGGTGGGGACGTAGCGCGAGAACGCGAAGACGTTCGCCTTTGCTGCGACGATGGCGTCGATGATCTCGGGAAGCTGGCCCGCGTTCACGTTCGAGACCGTGGTCATGACGATGGAGCGGATGCCGTTGCGGGCGAGCATGGGGATGCGTGCCAGGGTCTCGTCGTAGGAGCCGGGCCTGCGGAACCAGTCGTGCGTCTCGCGGTTGCCATCGATGGAGAGCTGGTAGCGCAGGCAGCCGTTCTCGCGGAGGCGGGTACACACCTCGTCGGTCAGGTGGAAGGGGTTTCCCATGATGGTGAACTGGATGTTCTTCTCCCCAAGCAGCTCCATCAGGCGCCAGAAGTCCGGGTGGAGGATGGGGTCTCCGCCTGTGATGTAGAGGTACGGCTCACGCCCGAAGGTCTCGCAGAAGTCCTCGATGTTGGCGAGCGTCTGCTGCATCTGCTCGAAGCTCATGCGGTTGAGCTCGACGGATTCGTCCCCCGAGAAGATGTAGCAGTGCTTGCAGCGCTGGTCGCAGTCATCGAGGAGGTGCCACTGGAACGAGAAAGTGGGGCGTGCCATGGGAGGAGTCCTTTCAAGAGGCGGGCGCCCGGCAGTGCCAGGCGCCCTGTTTGGAGCGCTCGTCTATGCGCGGTCGCTCGCGCCGCAAGCGGTGGGAGCGGGCTTGGGATCGTCAGAGCCACAAGCAGATGGCTTGGGGTCATCAGAACCGCACGAAGAAGCCGCAGTACGGGTGCTCCAAGATGCAAAGTCGTCGAGAGCCATGGTGTCCTTCTTTCTGCCATGCACGGTCCGTTTCCGTGCTTAGAACGAGTATGGGGCGCCCCATGGGCACGGTGAATTTCAATGATGCTATCGTTGATTCGTATTTAGAATCAGTAGAGGAGCAGCATGAACACCACCCAGCTCGAGTGCTTCGTACAGGTCGCGGACAACCTGAACTTCCGGAGGGCCGCCGACGAACTCCACCTGTCTCAGCCGACGGTGTCGAAGCAGGTCTCGTCGTTAGAGGAGGAGTTGGGAGGGGCGCTTTTCGTCCGTACTACGCGTGAGGTGGCGCTTACCGCGTTTGGGTCATCGTTTCTGCCCGACGCCCTCGAGATCTTGCGGCTCAGCTACACGGCGTCAGAGCGAGCGCGCAAGAAGGCCGAGGGCACGGAGCTCGCCATAGGCTACTCCGACCCCAACGACCTCATGCGCCTGGCCCCTGTTTTGGACAGGTTGCGTGTGAAACACCCTGGCTTCCACGTCACGCTCAGCTTGGGGCCGCGCGACGCGCACATAGACCGGCTGACTCACGGGCAGCTTGACGTTGCCTTGGGCTTCGAGGCGTCATCTTTGGAGGCGGGTGGGGTTGCTTTTGTGCCCCTGAGTACGACGTGTCTCAGCTGCATCGTTCGCAACGACTCGCCGCTGGCTCGATACGACGAGGTCGGGTACGAGGAGGTCGAGGGATTCCCGCAAGTCATCTGCCTGCCCGCGGGCATCCGCAGGAGGGGCTCCCTCGCGCAGGATGCCCTGCCCAAGACCGACAGCGCCCATACGATTACCTGCTCCACGACAACTGAGGCATTCTGTCTCGTAGACGCCGGGTTTGGCTATGCTCTCGTCCCTTCGGTCGAGACCATGCCCGATCCTACCCAAAAATCTCTCATATGGCTCGGGGGCGCGCAGGCGACCTTTGGCGTCTACGTGCGCAACGAAGAACGAGACGAGTTCGTATCACGTTTCCTCGAGGTTGCCCAGGAACTCTATGGGCGACCGTGACGAAATTGCGCTGCATGTCCCTTCCGACAG
>NZ_DBHHPX010000003.1:0-102277 GCF_057241865.1 Tractidigestivibacter sp. | reverse complement strand
CATTTTTGCAGGCATCATCAAAAGGCGTGCGCGAGCCCGTTGCCTCATGCTTTGTGGGCGACCGTGACGAAATTGCGCTGCATGTCCCTTCCGACAGCATTTTTGCAGGCATCATCAAAAGGCGTGCGCGAGCCCGTTGCCTCATGCTTTGTCGCTGTACCGGCACAGTGAGGATTCACCACTCGGGACTCATATCACAAAAGAGCTTCCAGCTCTGAGAGTAGCCTTCCCTTCATTTTTCTTAATGCTGCATCTGATGGGCGCTTGTCGTCGCTATACATCTTTTCCATCGGATACCACCACACGGGTCCCCTGCCATTGCTCCCATAGTTGCCAAGGTCACCGGCTTTTCTGGGAAACAGATGCCAGTGCAGATCTGTGTCTCCGTTGCCCAGCAGCTCGTCGTTCATCTTCTCTGCTTCAAAGGCCTTTGACACGGCCTCCGCAACAATCGACATTTCCTCTAAGGACCTCAGCTTGTACGACCGGGGCAGCTGAACCAGTTCTGCCGTGTGCTCCTTGCAGAGGAAGATGGTGCACTCCTCAAAATGTTGGTTGTCGCCCAGCACAACGAAGCCAGTATCTAACTCTTTTACAAAATATGGTCGGCACCTGGTGACCCTCATAGAAGGGGGGACGGAAATTGGACGTGACAGGCGTCTCGATAGGTTGGTCGAGCGGGGGACAACAGAACTTTAGCATCGCCAAGCATCGGACTGCGAATGATGTGGTCTGCGCCTCCTCCGATTGCTTGGGGGCTTGAACGGCTATGGTCATCTGAGGTGGCCCTTGACTGGTGCCACAGCTTGAACGCTGAGTTCATGAGACGTGGTTCGTGCAGGTACGCCTGTTTCGCGAACGGTTGGTTTATCGAAGACCTTCTTGCTTGATGCACGATACGGCTGCCCTACACCGTGCCCATGTGCACTGTAGACTTACAAGGGGCCTCTGACTTCAATCTGAAATTCATGAGGCTATGTGCAAAAATTTCAGATATATATTGCGTCCACGCCTCACGCTGTCTAAAACATCTATCTGAAATTTATGCAACAGTGCCCATGAATTTCAGATGGAGTTGCCATGATCATACATCGTCCCAGCTACATGCAGGGGCTCATCTCTGGAATGGGGTCGGATCAGGTCAAGGTCGTTACAGGCATCAGGCGATGTGGCAAGTCGTTCCTAGTGTTCAACCTGTTCAAGGATTACCTGGTCAAGCTGGGTATCCCCAAGACCAACATCATCGAGATGGCATTCGATCGGTTCAGCAACAGAAGATATCGAAACCCCGAGATCTTCTATTCCTATGTGATGGAGGAACTCGGCAAGACAAGCGGGAGACGCTACGTGCTTCTGGATGAGGTGCAGCTGCTTGACAGCTTCCCTGAGGTTCTTATAGACCTCATTGCCATGCCCGACGTCGACGTATACGTGACGGGTAGCAACGCGCGGCTGCTGTCCAAGGACGTGGTGACCGAGTTTAGGGGACGCGGCCAGGAGATAGCGATGGCACCATTGAGCTTCTCGGAATTCATGAGTGCATACGGTGGCGACAAACGCGACGGCTACGCCGAATACGCCACGTATGGCGGGCTTCCTGCGGTGCTTTCCAAGAAGATGACCCAAGAGAAGGTCGATTATCTGTCCTCTCTCTATGATGAACTCTACATCCGCGATATTGTCGAGCGCAATGGCATTCGCGACACGGGAAACCTTGAGGAGCTTATAGACGTACTGTCCTCGGCAATCGGATCGCTCGTGAATCCCTCCAAGATTTCGGCGACTTTCAGGAGCGAAAAGGACACGACGATTGCCCCCGAGACCGTTGATCGCTACCTATCGCATTTAGAGGACGCGTTTCTTGTGAGTCGTGCGAAGCGCTACGATCTGAAGGGCCGGAGGTATATCGGCACCCCATTCAAACTCTACTTCTCGGACCTGGGGCTGCGCAACGCGCGCATGAACTTCCGACAGATGGAGGGCTCCCATATCATGGAGAACGTCATCTACAACGAGCTGAGGGGTCGAGGCCTTGGTGTTGATGTCGGAGTTGTGCCCACGGGCGTCAGGGGCAAGGATGGTAAGGTGTGCCGTACCCAGCTTGAGGTTGACTTCGTATGCGACAAGGGGAGCAAGCGCTACTACGTTCAGTCCGTCCTTGCCATGCCCACTCCGGGGAAGCGCGAGCAGGAGGAGCGGTCTCTCCTCAGGATCGATGATGGGTTCAAAAAGGCCATCATCACCAAGGAGGGGTTTGAGCCTCACTATGACGAGCATGGGGTGCTGACGATGAACGTCTACGACTTCCTGCTCGATGCGAATAGCCTTGACTTCTAGGTTTTTGTTCTATCTATACTAGTATAGATATGATAGAATCAGGCCGTCCGGCGGGGACAACTCCAGAGGAGGCCATGCAATGGTCGCAGGCAGCATGCGCCAGCCGATCAGCCCGATTCTCGCCGTCGAGGGCTACTCCAAGAGTTACGGGAAAAAGAGGGTCGTGGAAGATGTAGCGCTCTCGGTCCTCCCGGGAAGCATCTTCGGCTTTGTGGGGCACAACGGCGCGGGCAAGACGACGCTCATCCGCTCCATCGTGGGTGCCCTCTCCTTCGATGAGGGCGACATCCGGATCTGCGGGAAATCGGTCCGCACGGATCCCGTCGCCTGCAAGCGGGTGTGCGCCTACGTGCCCGACAACCCGGACGTCTATGGCTTTCTCACCGGCATGCAATACCTCGACTACGTGGCGGACCTGTTTTGCGTTGGTTCCGATGAGCGGGTACGGCGCATAGACGGCTTCGCCAAGCGCTTGGGGATGGAAGACAGGCTTGGCGAGATGGTCTCCGCGTATTCGCACGGCATGAGGCAGAAGCTCGTTTTGATCGGAGCCTTCCTTCACGAGCCACGGCTGCTCGTGCTCGACGAGCCCTTCGTCGGGCTCGACCCCGAGGCGGCATACGAGCTGCGCGCCATGATGCACGAGCTCACGTCGCGCGGCAGCGCCATCTTCCTCTCGAGCCACGTGCTCGACACCGTGGAGAGGCTCTGCGACAGGGTCGCGATCATCCGCCGGGGCGGCATCGTCCGCGCGGGGACGACCGAGGAGGTCCGAGGGGACGAGAGCCTCGAGCAGGTGTTCCTCGAACTTGCGAGGGAGGCGCGCAATGGCTAGCCTCGCGCCCCTGCTCAGGGTCCAGGCGCTCGGCGCGTTCGGTGTGGGCCGTCTGATGAACGAGCGCGATCCCAAGGCACGGAGGAGGGTCGTGCTCGCCGCCGTGGGCATTAGCCTGCTCGTCGCGTATGCCGTAGGGTATATGTGGATGGTCGGGAAGACGCTTGTTGCGCTCGGTGCTGTGGAGGCGCTGCCCTGCCTCGCCGTTACGACGGCGGGCGTGGGCTGCGTGTTCTCCACGTTCGTCAAGGCGAACGGGCTCCTGTTCAGGTTCGAGGACTTCGACCTCGTCGTCTCGATGCCCGCGCCCCTGTGGGCCGTGGTCGTCTCGCGTGTCGCCCCGCTCTATGGCATGGGGCTTGTGTGCTCCTTGGTCCTCGGTGCACCGCTCATGGCTTCCTACCTGCTCGCGATTGGTGTTACGCCCGCAGGCGTCATCGTCTCCGTTTTGGTTCTGCTGCTGGCTCCGGCAATCCCTTTGGCACTCGCCCTTGTCGTCTCGTTCTGCGTGGCCTGGGCGGCGTCACGCACGCCCTTCGCCGACCGCGCACTCGGCATCGTCGGCGTGCTTGCCACGGTCGCGCTCGTGGTGGGGGTCATGCTCGCAACGGGAGGCACGGGCACGTCCGGCCAAGGGGGCCTCGATGCCCTTGCCGTGATGGGCGGGCAGATGAGAGGGGCCGTGTCGGCGCTGTGGCCACCCTCCGCATGGGCGGCGGACGCGATAGGGGGGAGCATGCCCGCGCTTGCGCTGTACGCGGGCGTCTCGACGGCGTCCGGCGTTGCCGTGGTCGCGGTGCTTTCGCGCTTTCTGGTACCCATGAACTCCTTGCTCTGTGCCGGGGGCCTGCGTAGGGCGGGGAGTGCGCCCACGAGGGCGGGCGCCCCTCGAAGCCCCCTGGTCGCGCTGGTCCGCAAGGAGTTCAGGCTGTGGTTTGGGACTCCGATATACCTCATGAACACCGCACCCGGTCCCATTCTCGCCCTTGTCATCGCTATCGCGACAGCCGCGATCGGACCCGATGCCATCGCGTCTGCGATGAACATTCCGGGGGCAGATCGAGACACGGTCACCACCCTGATGGCGGAGGTGCTTCTCTGGGCCCTGGGGCTCTGCATGGTGATGACGTCGCCTGCCGCCTCGTCGACCTCGCTCGAGGGGAGTGCGCGTTGGATCGCGCAGACCGCGCCGGTGCCCTCCTCCACGATAGTCGGTGCCAAGCTGGCACTGAGCCTGCTCGTCACGGGACCTGCTTCCGTGATTTCCGGGACGATCGTCGCCGTGGGGGTCGCGAGGACACCGCTCGACGCCATCCCGTGCGTCATCGCCCCGCTGGCGATGGGGGCCCTGTCCTCGTGCCTGGGTGCCCTCCTGGACGCGCGGCGTCCCAACTACGACTGGATGAGCGAATACGAGCCGGTCAAGCGCTCGGTGAACGTTGGCATCTGCGTCGGCGTGGGCTTCCTCGCGACGATGGCTGGGGCTGTGGCGTCACTGCTTGCGAGTGGCTTGGGCTCCGTGGCGGGCCTAGCCGTCGCCCTGGCAGTCCTTGTGGCGTCCGCGCTTCTTGGAAAGTCTGCCCTGCACACCTCGCTCCAGGAACGGTGAAGGGCGGGTGCGAGGCCCGATGGTATATTCAGCCTATGGCAGAGAGACATGCGCGGAGAAGGGGATGACATGATCCTCCATATTGACCAGACGGATCAGACACCCGTCTACCAGCAGATTCGCGACCAGATCGTGGCGGCCATCGCACGGGAGGAGCTCCTTCCCGCAGACCGGCTCCCCAGCGTGCGCACGCTCGCGTGCGACCTCGGCGTGAACCTCCATACCGTGAACAAGGCGTACGCCGTGCTGCGGGACGAGGGGTATCTCCTCATGCGCGGCCGCTCGGGGGCGATAGTGGCAGATTTTGGGCAGGTTGCGACACCCGAGCGCGTGGCGGCAAATGCGGAGCGGCTTGCGACAGGCCTCCGCCAGCTTGCCCTGGAGCACTGCGCCCAGGGTGGAACCGAGGAGACGTTCCTGGAGGCCGCGCGCACCCAGGCCAGGCGCGTGTTTGCGGATTCGGCCGCAGGCTCTTCGTCTGAGGGGGCATGACTGTGATTGCTGCCACCACGATTGGCATGCTGGCATCGTTGACGCTTACCGTTGGCTTGCTGCTCGCCTTTACTCCGTACCTCATGCGTCGCAGCGAGTGCTTTGCCGTGACGGTGCCCGCCTCCGTTCAGCACGACCCGCGTCTTGTCGCCCTCAAGAGGCACTATGCCATGGTGATGCTCGTCCTGACGGCGGTGGCGACCGTCGCCTCCCTGGCGGCTGGCATGCTGATGGTCTCTGGCCAGGAAGGGATTGGTACGGCGCTTATGTGTGCCGCCCTGCTCGTCCCTGTGGTCATGTCGTTCGTGTTCATGCTGCGCAACCGCCGCAGGGTGAGCGCGCTCAAGCGCTCCGAGGGTTGGGGGGTGAGGGGCCGTCAGGCGGTCGCCAGCGTTGCCGAGGAGGATTTGCCGGGTGCGATTCCTCTCGCATGGGATCTCGTCTACGCCCCCGTCGTCCTGGGGACGGTCTGCCTGGGACTCGTGCTCTATCCCGGCATGCCCGAGCAGTTGCCGATGCATGCCGACTTCATGGGGAACGTCAACAGCTACGTACCGAAGACGCTTGGTAGCGCCATCGGGTTTCCCGTTGCCATCGAGACGTTCACGGTGGCGTGCTTCGTCTTTGCCCATTGGACGATCCTACGCTCGAAGCATCCGGTAGACCCCGGTGCGCCTGCCACGTCCGCGCTCGCATACGGGCTCTTTGCCCATGCGCAAAGCGTGCTCCTCCTTGTCATGGGCGTGCTCGTGAGCGGGGGGACCGGCCTTCTGTTCCTGCTTTCATCAGCGGGATTCATCGGGCTTGGTCAGGCAGGGCTCGGCATCATGATGCTCTGCGTCCCCCTTGCCATAGGTGGCGTGGTACTCTCGGTCACCTACGGTCAGGCGGGCTCGCGTGTGTTCAGGAGGATGCGGGACGGCGGCGAGCTCCTGTCGGATGACGATGAGCACTGGAAGCTCGGTGTGCTTTACGTCAACCAGGAGGACGCGAGCGTCTTTTTGCCCAAGCGCTTCGGCTTTGGCTGGACTCTGAACTTCGCACGACCGGCCGCCTGGGCGATTGTCGTTGGCTTCGTCGTCCTCACCGTGGCGTTCGTCGTGGCCGTGTTTATCCTGGTGGGGTAGGCGGTATCTTACGAGGGCATCGCTCCCGAGACGGTGGAGGTAGCAAGATGGGATTTTCCGATGATGTCACGCGCTGGCTGAACAAGCCGACGGTAGAGCCGAGGCTCGTTGTCTCGCCAGACACGCCTGAGCGCTTCGCGGGCAACGCGCGAGTGGTCTGTGACCAGTTGCTTCCCCTCCTCAGGCAGATTGCGCGCGAGGAGAACGAGAGCTACCTTTCCTTTGGCAGGCGCTACGAGGAGTGGCTTGGGGAGAGGCATCGGCGTGGCGAGCGCATGCCGGATACGGACGACCTCTTCTCCGCCTACCTCGAGCGTCACTGTACCCTCGTGGGTCCGCACGTGACGCCCAGGCAGATGAGCCGTCAGCGCAGCTGCGCTTGGCAGTACCCATCGATCTACTCGTTTCTCGGCTGGGGTTGTACGCTCACGTTCTCGCAGAGGAGTGCTAAGCTTGTGCACCTCGAGATGTCGTTCCCCTTTGCCAACGACACCGGATGGGCACGCCACATGGACTTTCCCGAGGGACCTCACACCGAGCGTCTGCGGTTCACCCTGCGTGATCCCGACCTCTCAGGAACGTGGCTCGTGGACGCTGTGGAGTGTTGCCACGACGGTCGGCATGCGTGGTTGACAAGCCTGTAGGGAACGGCGATGCGCGGTGCCGCCCAGGAGCCGGGCTGTCGGTCGCTAGTCTGACGTTCTCGCCAAGCTGTCGCTCTCGTGTACGGGCGGCTATTCGCATGCGCTCGCCCTGCGGGAGGAACTCTAAGTCGAGATCTTGTCTCTCGCTGTGATATAGCAGTGACGCATGGTGAGCACGGCAGTCCTGCCGATGCCGAAGGAGTGTACCGTATACATGGCGCTGCCAAGCAGGTACGCCCCCCTGTTGAGTTGCGTATGGCGCGGCATTGGCCTGCCCATAAGCTCGCAATAGCGGCGAATGCGCCCGATTGGTACCTCGCACATGCGCTCGACGATGGCGGGGTCCATCATGCTGAAGATGCGCTTCTCGTTCTCAATGACCAGCGGGTTGTCCTTGCCATCGTCGATTTCGGCGCCAAAGGCGTATGAGAACCCTTTCTGATAGTGGGCCGCGAGAATGCGCTCGTCGGTAATCCCAAGCCGCTTAATGACTTCGAGCATCGTGACCCAGCGGTCAAAGGGTCGCGTCACCAGCTCCGGCGTCTTGTGGTTGTGGGTGCTGCCAGGCAGGTCAACGCGATAGTTGTAGTAGCAGTTGTTGAGGTACAGGATTGACGAAGCTTGGCACATCGTTTCGACGAGGAATGGGTTGTCCGCCCAGCCAGCCCCTGGGTACTCGATGAAGCGGATTCCCTTTTCGTTTAGGAAGTCTCGACGATACAGCGCAGACCAGATTGAGGGGTGCATGGTGATGAGCATTGGCTCATCGGAGAGGGTAAAGGGCTTGTTGCGGGACGCGAGCCTTGAGGCAAGCAGGCAGGGACGCGTCTCGGTCTTTGTGGGATCGTCCCAGTTGCACACTTCCGTCCAGGGGCACTTGATGATGTCAATCTGGCTTGAGGATTTGGATGCAAAGTCGAGCATGTTCTGATACATCTCGGCGTCAATGTAGTCATCTGGCTCGATAATCGATATCCATTTGCCGGTAGCGATGTCGATGCCTCGGTTGCAGCCTGCTCCATAGCCACCGTTTTCCTTGTGAATCGCCTTCACGCGAGGATCACGTGCTGCATATTCATCAATTATGGCGGGCGAGTTATCCGTGCAGCCATCGTCTATGAGGATGATCTCGAGCTCCTTGTGCGTTTGCCCGCAGATGCTGTCCAGGCATTGGCGCAGGAACTTGCCGGCGTTGTAGATGGGAACTATAACAGAAACCAGGGAGCTTGCATCGTCTTGCATTCGCTTCTCCAAACACGCTAGCAGCTTGATTCGCTTAGGACGAGACAATACATAAAACAAGAACTTTAGGCTACCACCAGTATGGCAGCCGCCAACTTGAAGCCAAATAAAATGAGGGTCCGCAACAAATCATGCGCACTTTGCATTGCCCGAAGTCATGGGTTCCGGGCTAGGGAGCCGGTTTAAGGTACAACCCCGGTGCTTAGGTTACCATGCGGCCGGGGTTGCTTTGCAGTGCAGGTGTTGCCGCAACCACATGTGCGACTGCGGCTATCGAGCCCAAGTCCCGGATTCGGCGATTGGGGGCATCCGTGCAACAAGATAAGACAAAACTACACACAGAATTGAGGATAAGTAGGTTATGTTTTGACCTTGGAATCCGTTGGGCCACGCTCGACGGGATTTGATGGAGCGTGGCCCCATTGCCATCTGGGGTTTTCTTGTCGACTCGCTGCGAAAGATTGCTTCTCGTCGTATCGAAGAGCCCCAAAGATAGAACATAACCTACTTATCCTCAATTCTGTGTGCAATTTCAGCTCGCGTTGTTGCGCAGGCCTGTCTTGGTCGGATTGTTAGACCATCTCAGCGAGGGGTTGGTTCCAACTCAGCGTCCGTCTCTGCGACTTATCGCCCAGCCCAGGCTTGTGGGCACCGCCAGAGATGTCGTAGGCGTTACCGTGATGTCACATTTTTCGGTCGGCACCGCGTGTCTCCCAGTCGTACCATGAGTGTTGCCTGCGCCGGCATCTTGTGCCCAGCAGGCCTCAATACCGAGGGAAGGATAAGAAATGATTGCTTTGGGCTGTGACCATGGTGGGATCGCTGCCAACAAGTTCAGGGGCATCCGCGCAGCGCTGTGCGGTGATTGCTTCTCGGCCGAGGCCACGCACCAGCACAACGACGCCAACATCCTCACGATGGGCGCACGCGTGACCGGCCCTGATCTTGTGCTCAAGATCGTGGACGCGTTCCTCGACATGCCGTTCAGCGGAGACGAGCGCCACGTGTGCCGCATAGCGAAGATCTCTGCCATCGAGAGCGAGCGGTAAGCAGGCTTCGATGCCCGACACTTTTGAGAAGAGAGACAACAATCCGCAGGTAGACCTTATCGGTGAGGCAGCTGGGCTGCGCTGGCTTGGCGAGGCCGAGAGGGACGGCGGCCTTGTGTGCTCGCATGTTGTGCACGCCGACGCCCATCGCCTGATTGAGGAGCGTATTGAGGAGGGCGTGCCCACGCGGGAGAAGGCGCGCCTTGCTGGTGCAGCGCTCGCTCGCACGCATGCGGCAGGTGCTGCCTGGTACGGCTGTCCTCCGCCTGCCTGGAACGGAAGAGGCTACGCTATTGGCCGCTCGCGCACGCCCGTGGTTCCCTCTGGGACGGTCGGCGATATGGGTTGGGGAGCCGCTTGCGCCGAGTGGCGCGTAATGCCCCATGTGCGTACGATTTGCAATGATGGGCTGGTAGATGCATCGGAGGTACGGCTTCTCACCCATGTGGCGGACCGCATGGCGGCTGGCGACTTTGACTCGCCGGAGCCGGAGCTCGTCCGCAGTGAGGGACACGCGTGCTCGCGCATCCACGGCGACCTTTGGGCTGGAAACCTGCTCTGGGCGGCTGACGACTCGCGCGCTGCGGCCACGGGCGCCGCACTCATTGATCCCATGGCGTCAGGCGGCCACGCCGAGACCGACCTCGCCATGCTCCAACTCTTTGGCTGTGCCTACCTGGACGACCTTCTCGCCGCATATAACGAGGTGTCGCCGTTGGCCGATGGCTGGCGCGAGCGCGTTGGCATCCACCAGCTGGTGCCGGCGCTTCTGCACTGCGTGCTTTTTGGCGAGAGCTACGTGGGGCTTGCGCTTTCCATCGCTCGCCGCTACGCGTGAGGCTGCCTTACACCAGCTGGATATGTTCGATGTCCTCGCGCTGAGAGGTGCGGTAAAGCACGAACTTGTGGCCAATCACCTGGACGACCTCGGCATGGGTGGGGCGCGCGAGCGCGATGGCGGCCTCGCGGGTGTCCATGCCAGAGGTGCCCTGAACCGAGCACTTGATAAGCTCGTTTGCCTCGAGCGCGGAGTTGGCCTGGTGCACGACGGCATCCGTGATGCCGGCCTTGCCAACGCCGATGGTCGCATCGAGTCGGTTGGCCATGCTGCGGAGCTGGCGAATCTGACGACCGGTGAGTTCCATGGTTCCTCCTGTGTGGAAGCGCAGAGCTTCTCGCTGGTATTAACGCTATGGGAGGTTACCACGTAGGGAGGCCGACGTGCCATTGCGGGGCGTTTCCCCTTGAAGCATGCACGTTGGCGCAAGCGGAGTGTCCCACGCCCGCCTCTATTAGATTGGTCTAACTTGTCAGCGTGACATCAAGCCTGCCCCCTGTGGGGGTATCGTGAAAGCGTTATCAGTCGTGAAAGCGCTATCAAAGTTCAATCCGATGGGAGAATCGCCATGTTTGACAACCTGCCCGTTCCCGGACGCAACGACCCCTGTTGGTGCGGGAGCGGCAAGAAGTACAAGAAGTGCCACGGCCCGTCCGACGAGCGCATGGAAAGCCTGTACCTGGAAGGCGAGGAGGTCTTGCCCCGCTCGCTGCTCAAGACTGCCGCAGACATCGAAGGCATCAAGGCTTCGGCAGCCGTGAACATGGGTGTTCTCGACTACGTGGGTGAACGCATCTGCGCAGGTACGTCGACCATGGATATCAATCGCTGGGTCGAGGAGTACCTCGGCGTCCACGATGCCGTCTCGGCGGACCTCAACTTTGAGGGCTATCCCTACAGCGTGTGCACGTCCGTCAACGACGTCGTCTGCCACGGCTTTCCCAACGAGAAAGACATCCTTAAGGATGGCGACATCATCAATGTCGACATGTCCACAATCAAGGGCGGGTACTTCTCGGACTCCAGTCGCATGTACTGCATCGGCGAGGTGAGCGAGCAGCGCGAGCGCCTGGTCGAGGTGTGCCACAACGCTGTGAACGCGGGTCTTGATGCGGTCAGGTCCTGGGGTCACCTTGGCGACGTGGGTGCGGCCGTGAACAAGGTGTGTCGCGATGCCGGCTTCAGCGTGGTGGAGGAGTACGGCGGCCATGGCATTGGCCGCGAGTTCCACGAGGATCCCTTCGTGAGCTTTGTCTCCGAGGAAGACACTGGCCCCGTCCTTGTTCCGGGCATGTGCTTCACCATCGAGCCTATGGTCAACGCGGGCAAGCCGGGCATCAGGACGGACAGGGGCAACGGCTGGATTGTGCGTACGGCCGACGGCTCCGACTCTGCTCAGTGGGAGGTTCAGCTCGTGGTTACCGAGGGTGGCTACGAGCTTCTGTCCTGGTAGAACGTGCCGGGAATGGTGCCGGGGGCTTTCTCAGGGAGTGCTTTGTTCCGTGCTTGCAGGGCACTCACGCTGAACCTCCGGCACCTCTATGCTGCCCTCGCCTTCGTTCCAGTAGCCCAGGCGAATGCCCCGCATGTAGACCGCGACCGCCTCGGCAAAGTATCCGCGCGCGTTAAGGTGGGTCCAGTCGGAGCGCAGCTGCTGCGATATGCAGCCGCGCTGTGCGTCCTCGAAGTCCTGCTCGGTTGGCTCGAGGCCCGAGATCTGCAGGCCATGCTTGATGAGAAAAACGCGCATGTTGATGAAGTGGTCGCCAAAGGACTCACGCAGGGCAGCCTCCCAGTCGGTCTCCTTGGGGGCGTAGTCCTCGGTGAAGGGCTCCTGGTTGGTATCGCCCACGGAGGTGCCAGGGTCATCGGTGTCTCCTAGGATGAGATAGTCCTCGCAGCCCGAATAGTCGATCATTGCTTTGTACTGGTCAATGAGGGTCTGGTAGTCCCCATCCCAGCCGCCGTTGCTGCCAATCTCGAGGATGAGAATGTCACCTGCGTGCTCTTGGCCCTGCTCGATGACCATGGGATCAATGTGGCTTATGGTCTCCTTGTCATCGTCGTTGGCCGTCTCACCCTCGCTATCCTCTGCGGCGCCTGGCTCCTCGGCACCTTTGGGCGAAAGGGCGCCTTGCATGATGGCAATCTCCTCAGACGTTGCCCCTGCGACGCCAAAGTTGTAGGTGTCCAGCCCCGTGAGCTGAGAAAGGACCTGCGGGTAGGACTGGTAGCTCGTGTCGTACGGCTCCCCGTCCGCAAGCGAGACGAGCGCATCGTCTGCGCCCACACCCTGGGTCAGGCTATCTCCCCAACAGACAATCACGCGGTCGTCATTCTCGCTGGGGCCTGGGTAGAAGCGCCAGCCCTCATTTCCGCCATCTGGCGAGGAAGACGAGCCGCCCAGGCCTGACGCACATCCGGCAAGTGCCAAGACAAGTGCTGCAACTGTCAGAATGACGCTAGCCCTGCGTCCCATGCGGCCTCCTCTCCAGAATGCATCGATGATAGTCATTTGGATGGGCGGCACGCGTGAGCTGGGGGCAAACGCTACGGTTTGTCCCCAGCCCCAAAATCCTACCTACTTTCTACTGTTCCTTTGGCGCACGATGGCTGCCACACAGAGTAGGGCACAGCCTATGGCAGCTATGACCAGCAACCCCGTCACATCCATAGAGGCGTCACTGGTGTCCGGGATTTTTGGAGAGGCGGGCGTTTCGCCCTTGGGAGCCTGTGGCGTAGTTGGCACCTCCGGCGTGGTCGGGTTCTCGCTGGGCGGCTCTTGAGGCACCGTCTCCCTCGTGTTGGTGATGGTGAAGCCCGTGGCATCGCCTGCGATCTTGGACGTGTAGCTGTCGACTGCACGCTCCTCGACCGTGTAGGAGTACTCGTGGCCCTCGGCATCGTCCTTGGGGAGGTTCGCGAACGTTGCCGTCCACACGCCGTCGCTGTCGGGGGTCACGGTCTGGTAGCCCACATACTCCCCGTCACGGTAGAGGTTTACCCCGATGGACTTGGGGCGCAGGCCGTCCTTGTCGTTCTCGTCTTCCCAGGCCTTGGTGACGGGAATTTCCGTCGTGTCGACATGCTTGCCGATAAACACGCTGCCGTTGGACCCAATGCCGCCGCCGCGCGTGACGGACGTGTTGCCGGTGATGTGCACCCTCGACAGGGTGAGCGCCTTCTGCACATTGGGGCTGCCGGTGCCCAAGTCGTTGCTGAGGGACAGGCTCTGGTTGTCTATGGCGCTCAGGACGCCCTTGAGCTGGTCGAGCGGGACCTCGGTGCCGTCGTCGTACACCCATTTGTACGTGCCTCCGCCGAGCATGGAGGGTGAGATCTCATAGGGAGGGTTGCCACTGTGCGTGCCCAGGTAGGTCGCTGCCAGGATGTAGATCTCGCGTGCGTTGCCCTCGTCGGTGGTGTTGCCGTAGAACGCCGCGCCGTTGGTCAGGCTGATCTCGGTCACGGACACGGGGCAGGCCGCGTATCCGCCGCCCGCAGTGCTCGCCGAGTTGCCGGAGACCTCTACGTTGGAAAGGTAGAGCTCGCCGTTGTGGAAGGCGCTGTAGGCGCTGGAGTAGCCGTTGACATAGATGCCTCCGCCGCCGAACATCGCGCTGCCGTTGCCGGTGGCCGTCACGGAGTTGCCAGTGATGTCGCCGGCCGTGATGTGGGCGATGCTGTAGGTGGGCGTTCCGTCGTTGCCCTCCGCACTGTAGCCCGCCTGCACGAAGATGCCGCCACCGCCGCCGCCCGCGGTGTTGTTCGAGATGGTGCCACCCGTCATGGTGAGCACGGGGCTGTCCTTCTCCGAAGCGTAGTAGGTGCCCATCGAGATTCCGCCGCCGCGCTCGAAGGCGGAGTTGTTCGTGATGGTCCCGCCGGAGAAGTTGACGTCGGAACCGTTGGCCGCGCAGATGCCGCCGCCACTTCCGCCGTATTCATCTCCCAAGGTGGCGCTGTTGCCTTCGATTGCGCGGTTGCCTTCGATGGTGCCGCTCGACATATTGATGGTCGAATCGTAGATGCCATAAATGCCGCCGCCGTGCACGGCTGAGTTGTTGCGTATGGTGCCACCTTCGATGTTCACGATGCTTCCGTTGGCGAAGACGGCCCCGCCGCCCTCGGGATACCAGTGGCCATTGCTCTGGATGCTATTGTTCTGCAGGATGGCGCCATTCCCCACAGTCACCGTGCTGCCATTGAAGGCGCCGACAAGCGAGCCGCCACTCCCATCGGTTGCCGTGGCCTTCCCCGTGGAACCGCTTCCACTGCTGCCGTCAATGACGATGTTTTCGAGCGTCAGCGTGGCCCCGCGATCCACGTGGACGAGTTCCCCTGTGTAGGTGGCCTCGCGCTCGAGGGTCTTGCCGCCGAGGTCCCACGTCTCGGAGGTGCCGAAGAGCGCGATGGCACCCGTCACATAGATGGTGTCTGCGTCGTTGGCCTCCATGAGCGCCTTGGCCTTGGCAAAGGTCTTGACCGGCAACTCCGCGGTGCCTGGGTTTGCGTCATCACCCGTTGAGCCGTTGACGTACACGGGGCTTCCGTTGGCCGGGCTTGGGGAGGTCACCTCGTTCGCACTTGGTTCCGTGAAAGAAGTGCTGCCATTCTCTTCTTGCTCTGCGAAGGCAGTCGTACTGCTCACCTGGATACCCATACAGGCAGCAAGGAGTGCCGTGATTGCGATGCAGAGGAGTCCCCGCAACTTCATGTGTTCCTCATTTCCCCTGGATAGTGACACCATACTGTACTGCATATCCATTATGTCGTGCACTGGCAATCTTGTGGTCAGGGCGAGTCAGTGAAAGACAGAAATGACCTTATTATGTGACACGACATCAGCCATCGCCCGCGCGTGCCGATGGCAGTTGGGCTTTCGAATTGGCTTGTCGTCGCGCTGGAGTGGCATAATCTCCGGAGAAGCAAGACTCGAGAGGCGGGGCAACATATGGGACAGAGCATTGACGTGCTGGCGCGTGCCGACGGGGTTCTGCCAGCGGTGAACAGGAGTGCGCTTCTCGCTATGGCTGCGGGCGGCCGTGTGAACGCCACGACCATCTCGTGGGGCATGCTGGGTGTCGAATGGGCAAAGCCCGTGTTCATTACGTTTGTGTGCAAGGGTCGCTTCTCTCGCACGCCTGCTGGACAGGATGGGCGAGTCTGCCATTGGCATCCTCGAAGAGGGCTTCGGCCGCACGATTCTGGGGCGTGCGGGCAGCGTGTCTGGGAGAGACGCCGACAAGATCAGGGAGCTGGGGCTGCATGCGGTGGCTCTACAGATTGTCTCGGTGCCCGCCATATCCGAGGCATCAATTACGCTGGAATGCTGCGTTGCGCATCGTCAACTGCAGGATCGTGATGCTCTGCCTGCGGGCCTTTTGAAGCGCTCCCATCCCGAGGACCTCTATGGTACGGATTTCGGCTCCAACCGTGACATGCACATCACCTACTACGGCGAGATAGTCGCGGCTTACGAGATGTGGCAATCTGCTGCTCGCCACGACCGAGCGGGCCACCTAGCTTGGAGCCTGGCCTGCAAATGCCCCTCTCACAAGCTCGATTCAGGCCCGGACGTTGCGGTTTGCATAGCCAGCCCTTGGCCATACGAGCACGAAGGCGCCCGTGCTCTTCGGGTGAAACGGAATCGTGACCAGGGAGCCATCGTTACCCTTCTCAAGGGCAGCAGTGACTCTGTCGGGCGAGGCCGTCATCTGATCTGGAGTATGAGAGGGACGTCGCGCAGGTCCCCGACGGTTACGTACGTTCTCCTTCGGAGAGTAGCTTTGGGAAAAGCACGGTCGAACGGATGGGAGGCACGCCCACATGTACACGGTAGCTGCTTTCGGGCCTTTGGGAAAAGTCCGCGTAGATCTGGTCGCAGCTCTGGAGGACCCCCCGCGCCATGCGATAGAGCCCCATTCCATCTCGCGTGGGCGTCACGCGGCTGCCCGAACGGGCTAGTAGCTGCATGAAGCCGCCGCGGAACGACTTTGGTATCGAAGGGTGCATCGTGCCCGAGCATGACGCCGAGCAGTGCAACAGTTGCCAAGCCTGTCAGATCGAGAGGCGCCACCCTTCGAAAGCGATAGCTTTCGTGAACGGAAGGGTGCCCAAACACCGATTGCTTGGAGGGCAATATACGATTCGGCAAAAACGATAGGAGAGTCATGTACTTCTGCGAGTATCACACCCCCGTCGTAGGAACGCTCACCGTTACGAGTGACGGCGAGGGAATAACCGGTTGCTGGTTTGATAACGACCGCCACTTCGGCCATGGACTTGCTGACAAGACCTTGGAGCGTCGTGAGGATCTTCCCGTGCTCCGGCAGGCGGAGTCGTGGCTTGATCGTTACTTCGCTGGCGAGAAGCCCAATCCCCGTGACCTTCCGCTGACAGCGCGCGGTACGGAGTTCCAGCTGCTTGTGCGCGAGGTCCTCCTCGATATTCCCTATGGGGAGACCATGGCGTACGGTGCCATTGCCAAGCGACTGGAATCCAAGACGGGCCGGCATCAGTCCCCGCGTGCAGTGGGCAGTGCCGTAGGTCACAATCCGCTGTGCGTGATAGTGCCCTGCCACCGTGTGGTTGCAGCGAACGGCAGCCTGACGGGCTTTGCCGGTGGGATTGCGCGGAAGGTTGCCCTGCTTGAGCACGAGAATGCGCTCAAGCCCGAATTCAAGGTTCCCCACAAGGGCACGGCACTCGAGGGCGTCCCGAACGCTGCCCTTGTGGGTCGGGGGCAGCAGTACAGGTTCGAAGACCTGACTCCCGACCAGATGCACTTGGTGCAGGAGGCGCGTGACAGCTCTTTTGCAGGCGTCTTCTTCGTGGGCGTGACATCCACGGGGGTCTACTGCTGTCCCGACTGCCGGGCAAAGGTTCCCATGCAGAAGAACTGTCGCTACTTCCCCACAGCCGGGGATGCCGAATCAGCGGGGTTCCGCTCCTGCAAGCTGTGTCACCCAGAGCGACTGAAGGGAAGCGGCTCATGACGCGTTACTTCGAGTACGGGGACGCGGAGGTCGACTGCCTCAGGTCGCGCGACAAGAAGCTCGCCGCTGCCATGGATGCGGTGGGGCACGTGTACCGCCAGATGGACGAGGGAAGCCTGTTCTCGGGCATCGTTCATCACATCATCGGACAGCAGGTTTCCAATGCCGCACAGGCTACCGTGTGGGCGAGGTTGCAGCAGCGGCTCGGAGAGGTCACACCCGAGGCCGTGAATGCCGCGACTGTGGAGGAGCTGCAGTCGTGCGGCACCACGTTCAAGAAGGCCGAGTACGTGAAGGGCGTCGCCAGTCGCGTGTCGTCCGGCGAGTTCGACTTGGATGCAGTAGAGCACATGCCTGACGAGGAAGCCATCGAGGCCCTGAGCTCGCTTCCAGGCATAGGCGAGTGGACGGCGGAGATGCTTCTGCTGTTCAACCTCGGCCGTCCTGACATCCTCTCGTATGGCGACCTTGCCATCCAACGCGGTATGCGCATGGTGTACCACCACCGCAGGGTGACAAGGCAGATGTTCGAGCGCTACCGCAGGCGCTACTCCCCCTATGGGAGCGTGGCCAGCCTGTACCTATGGGCCGTCTCACACATGGATGTCCCTGGCTACGATCACGACTACGTGCCAAAGGCAAAGGCAAAGGCCAAGCACAAGAAGAATCGGGGTTGATGCGCCTACTCCTTACCTGCCGGTAGGGCAGGCTCGTCAAGCGTGGGCCGAGTGCGGTAATGCATGTGGATGCCGATGGCTTTGAGGCAACATTTTATGAGCCGCACGAGTGCATTCGCTACCGGTATGCCAGCCACCTCCTGGTGCCCCTGCGGCTGCGCTCGAAGCGGCTGTTCAGGATGGAGCGAAGGCATCCCGACGAGTGCTGGGCCTCGGGCCGGAAGTCGCTCGCGGACGCGCTGCGGTTTGTGGGGGAGTGCTGGTAGCTGGCGCTAGACGTCCGCCACCACGCGGCAGGGGAGCCCCGTCATTCCCTCGTAGTTCATGGGGAACGTGTAGACGGCCGCCGGACTCTCGGTACGCACCAGTTCCTGTAGATTGTAGAGGTTCTCCACTACGAAGATTCCCTGGTCGGCCAGGCGCTGGTCCATGGGGGTGTGCTCGCGGCCACGGCGCACGCCGGCAAAGTCGACGCCCACCATGCTCACGTGCAGGTCCATCAGCCGCTCGATCAGCTCGACGGAAAGCTGCGGGTGCTCGGTGAAGTAGCGACGCGAACCGTAGCCCTCCTCCTCGATGAAGCCGGTGCGGAACGCCACGAACATGCCCTTCTCCACCCGCGAGAGGTCGACGTCGTCCACGCCGATCTCGCGGTCGGCGACGGTGCTCACGTCGAAAGCGACGCCGGGGCGGCCGCAGTACTCGAGTGGGAATTCCTTGTCCATCACGTCGAAGTGCGTGCCCAGGTGCCCAACCAGGGCCTTCTTCTCGTTTCCCTGCGCGTCGCGCACCATCTTTGGGGTTATCCGCAGCGTTAGGTCATGCAGGTTCATGTCATCCTCCAAGCTCTTCGATCTTCCGTTTGAGGTAGTCGTTGTAGTCGGCCAGGAACCGCTGGACGGCGGACACTTCGGCAGCGTTGCGACCGCCCACGAACCTGCGGTCACGCTCCAGCCACAGGGCGTGCCTGCGCTCGTGCTCGTCGTACAGCACGCGCCCTGCGTCTGTCAGTCGGTACAGCACCTTCTGGCGGTTACCCTCCAACCGGTAGGACTCCGCGAGACCGTCCGCCTGCAGGCGCTTGGCAATCTTGCTGATCGCCCCACGCGTCATGCCCATGCGCTCCGCAATGGAGCTCACGTTGGGTTCCGGCAGGTCGCCAATGGCCCTAATAGTGTGGATCTCCGAGTAGCTGTAGCCGTGCAGCCCCTCGGACTCGGTCAGGCGCGACAGTACCTCCTGCCGCTCCATGTACTCGGCCAGCTGGTTGAGCACGTCCTCCATGCGACACCTCGTTTACTTGATTCCTAGGAAACAAGATGAGCATAGCACAGACTTGTATCCATGGAAACAAGAAAAGAGAAGAGCCTACGGCCGTCTAGTGAAACTCCCGGTATATCCATGGCAGGATCCGAGCCAGGTTGCGGTACTCCACGCAGCAGTGCTCTGCCACGCCGCGCGCCAGCTCGTCGGTGATGACGGCCCTGCGCAGCGACTCACAGCGGATGTCCTGCCCCATCCAGAAGCGGCTGACGAGCATGAGCCCGTCCTCCTCCCGCAGGAAGACGTGGGCCATCTCGGTGTGGGTGAACAGGTGGCGCAGGCCGACGCGCCCGCACACGACGGTTCCCACGCCGGCCCGGCGCATGGCCTCGGGCGAGAAGCCCATCTCCTTGGGCGAACGGAAGTGTATGACCAGGTTCGCCGTCCGACCGCCGATGGTCTCCACCGGGTACTGGTCATTGTCGCGAAACGGTGGCTGCTCCGGTGCGGCAAAGTAGCCCGCATCGCATCGCGCGTACCCGATGGACTTGTGAGCCCCCGGGTACCAGGCCTGGTAGCGCGCGTTCGCCTGCGGGTGCCACCAGAACCACCAGCCCACCATCTCGCGCGTGACGCCCGGCATGGGGCAGTACATGGACACCAGCGCCACGCCGTCGTCAAAGAAGCGGTAGCCGGCCTCGCCTTGCAGGCGCGGGTCCAGCAGGATGTCGTTCCGTTGTGAGAAGGGCGTCAGGGTGATGCTCTGCTCGTCCAGCGCGGCGGCGATGTCCGCGGGGATCTCCGGCAGGGCGTCCTCGTGGTGCTCCGCATTGTCGGATGTGGGTCTTGTAGTGGGTGGCTCCTGCATGATATCTCCAAGGAATAGGTGGTAGAACGCACGACGCCGTGTCTTATGATGCAAGCCTAGGGCATTCGCGAGGTGCCGAACAAGCGACACATCCAACCCATCTGTCCAGAGTAGGGGGTTGTCATGAACAGGAGACCGGAGGTGGTTGCCAGAACCAGACGCAAGCTGGCGGATGCGTTCTGGCAGCTGTATGCGGAGCGTCCCATCGGCCAGATCGGGGTGAAGGAGATTGCCTCGCTTGCCGGGTGCAGCAGATCGACGTTCTACCTGCACTTCGATGACGTGTATGTGCTGCGGGCCGAGCTGGCGAACGAGCTCGTCGCTCGGGTCGCTGCGGAGCTTGCGGCGCTGCCCCGCAAGAGCATGCCGGAGGGGGCGACCATCGAGAGCTTCGCGCGCCTGTACGTGGAGTGTGGCGAGCACATTTACCTGCTGGTCCGTACCGACCCGGGATTCGTGGAGAGCCTGCAGGACGTTGTCATGTCCTACCTCGGGCCTTGGGTTACCGACCGCGAGGGCTGGGAGAGGGGCATTGCTCTGGAGATGGCATTCCAAGCTCTTGTCGGCGGGTGCTCGTTTTGGTACGAGCACCGTGACGCCATGCCAGCGGAGGATCTGTCCCCGCAACTGCACCGCGCGCTGCACGGGATGCTGCGGGGCTGCCTTCCCGCCTGATCGCGGGGGACGTCAGCCCTGACTGGCGTCCCGTGCCTCCCGTACCAGCTGGCGCAGGTTGTGCGAGAAGCGCGAGCGGTCCTCGCTGGTGAACGCCGCCGGCCCCTTGGTGCGGCCGCCGGCGCGGCGGACATTCTTCTCCTCGTGACGGATAAACATCATGGAGTCGATGATCAGCGGGTTGTACACGCGCCCGCGCACACCGATGGCCCGCGCCCCGCGCCCCAGTACGATGTCCGCCAGGCCGATGTCCTGCGTCACCACCACGTCGTCTGGTGCCAGGCGCTGGACGATGGCGAAGTCGGCGGAGTCCGCATCCACTCCTACCTGCAGCGTGCTAACCCAGAAGCCGCGGTCCGGGTGCTCGGGGTCGCGCGGCTCGCGCCGGTCCGTCGCACGGATGGACCGTTCTAGGTTCTGCGTGGAGTTGCCCGCGATCACGCAGGAGATGCCCTCGTCGCGAGCCACGGCCAGCGCCTCGCGAGTTACGGGGCAGGCGTCCGCATCGATGTAGAGTACGGTCATCGGGCCTCCAAGATCCGTTCTTCTCCCCTGGGCTTGCTCGGTGCTAGTTGGATTCGAGTTCGGCGTACAGGTCGCTTGCGCTTACGAGACGGAGGTCATCTCGCTCAGATGCCTTTTGCTGCGTTGCTGGACTGACGCTTCGCTTCGAGAAGAGCACGAGGTGCGTCCGGTTGAATCCCCGCAGCAGCGTTGAGCGGTGATCGAGGGTCTTGATGGCGTCGCTCTCGTTGAACGAGTTCCGCCACTTGCATTCGCCCACCAGGAGCTCGTGCTCGATGGCGTTGGTTGCCACCACGTCGATGTCTGCCTGTTCGTGCGCCGTGGGGTCCGTGCCCCACCACTGTCCAAACTCCAGGGCAGCAAAGGGTAGCTCGCCAGCCGCGTTTTGGCGCATCGTCCACTGGAGGCAGACCTTCTCGAACTGCTTTCCCACATAGGTGTCGAAGGCTTGGCCTTGGATTGCGTACCTTGAGACGATCTCTCCAGCGCCCTCCTCGATGCTGCCGAGGTACCTGCTGACAAAGCGGTACCAGTATGCGAAGAAGGGATCCCTGATGTGCCAGCGAGCGTCCCTTGAGGACGTTCCGCCACCCAGCGGAACGGCCTTCTCGATGATGCCGAGGTCACTCAGGATTCTGAGGTACCTGCCGATGGAGTTCTGGTTTATGCCGGCTTGCTGCGCTATGCGCGAGGCGGTGGTGGCTCCTGACCCGATTGCGTCGAGCGTGGAATTGTAGAGCGCGGGCTCCTGCAGCTCCTCGCGCAAGAGCATGAGGGGCTCCTCGTACAGCATGCCAAGCCGATCGAAGCACAGGTCGTGTACGTTGGCCGCATACCCCCTGCCTGGCTCGATCTGCGCAAGGTAGTAGGGGGTTCCACCAAAGGTGGCATAGTAGGCGACGAGTTCCTCGGAACTTGCGCCCGGTAGCATGCGCGCCGCGTCCAGGTAGTCAAATGGCTGCAGCCTGATCTGCATGGTCCTACGGCCGAAGAGGGGGCTCTTGCTGCCTAGCACCTCAGTCTCCATGAAGCCCTCGTTGCTCCCGCAGAGGACAATCTTTGCGTTTGTCTGCAGGAACCCATGGTCTATTGCGATTTGCAGGGCTGAGGGGAGTGAGGGGTCTGCCGTTGCGGCATAGGGAAACTCGTCGAAGACGAACACAAAGGGGTCCGACGCCTCCCAGCTGGCAGCCCTCTGCGCAACAAAGGAGATCGCGTCATGCCACGTTCCAAAGGCCGGAAGCGTCTCTGGCATGTGAAGGAACGCGTACGCGGCAGCGCTGAACAGCTCGAGGTTCTGCTGCGTGGTCTTCTGCTGCGCGGTAAAGAAGAGCGTGGGCTTGTCCTTGGCGAACTCGTCGATGAGCGACGTCTTGCCCACGCGGCGCCTGCCATAGATGACCGCCATCTGGAAGCTGTCCTTGTGGTACATGCGCTCGAGCGCGTCGAGTTCCCTCTCGCGTGCGACGAACATAGCGCCCCCAATCTACAAGATGATTTCCTACGTACTACATAGTACCGTACTATATCGTACCGTACTATGTAGTACGTAATTTGCATTTGATAGGAGTTCACCTAGCGAGAAGAACGGCCCCAGGCGGTTCAAGCTCCGCCTGGGGCCGCATGGCCCCAACAATGTCGCGCGTCCGCTACCGCACGCGGTCGGTCCCCGCCAGGGGCTTCTCGCCGGGGCGCGCCTTGGGCCCCACGAGCTCGTGGGGCTGGTACAGCTCGTTCAGGTAGTCCACGTCCTCCGGCGTCAGCTTGACGTCAAGCGCGCGCACGGCGTCATCCACGCGGCTCGGCCTGCTGCAGCCCACGATGGGTGCGGCCACGCCCTTGGCCCAGTGCCAGGCCAGGGCGATGTCCGCCATGGGCACGCCCAGGCGCTCCGCCAGCTCGTGCACGCGCTCGATGACCGGCATGTCAATCTGGCGTGGAGGTCGTGGTCGTACTTGTTTCTCATCGTGCCGTCGGTGGTGGAGCGCTTGGAGTCGGAGTCCCAGGTCGGGCGCGTCAGGTGGCCGGAGGCAAGCGGGCTGTACGGCGTGATGCTGACGCCGTACTGGCGGCAGACAGGAATCATCTCGCGCTCGTCCTCACGGTAGAGCAGGTTGTAGTGGCACTGCATGCTGCTGAAGCGGGTCCAGCCGTTTTGGTCCGCGACGACCTGCATGTTGTGGAACTGGTACGCGTACATGGCGCTGGCGCCCAGCGCGCGGACCTTGCCGGCTTTCACCAGGCCGTCGAGCGCCTCCGTGGTCTCCTCGATCGGCGTGTCGTAATCGAAGCGGTGGATGATGTAGAGGTCCAGGTAGTCGGCGCCAAGACGCTTGAGCGTACCCTTGATCTCGCGCTCGATTGCCGCGCGAGAAAGGCAACCCTCGTTGAAGTAGACCTTGCTGGCCAGCACGACGTCCTCGCGCCTGACGCCCAGGTTCTTGAGCGACTGGCCGATGAACTCCTCGCTGGTGCCGTGTGCGTATACGTTGGCGGTATCGAAGAAGTTGACGCCCCTCTCGATCGCCTCCTTTATGACCGCCTGCGTTGCGGGCTGGTCGATCACCCACTGGTGGAAGTCGGGAAACACCTTGCCAAAGCTCATGCCGCCGATGCAGATGCGGCTGATCCTGATGCCCGTCTGGCCGAGGTTCGTGTACTCCATGGGGCTCCTCTCACTTTGCCTGTGTCCAGTCTACGGTCGGGTGTCTGCTATGTGAAATGCCTCTTTCTATAACTTTGATATGCATAGGACGTATCTCAAAGTCTATTTGACTCTCCCTCACGCGTAATGGCAAGGCAGCCGTCGTGGTGATGAACGCCGAGGCATTTGACCGAGCCATGTCTCTCAGGGACGAGGTTCGTCAGAGGGAACTAGCCGTTTACGACGGCCTCATGCGTGGTTATCAGGATGTTCTTGATGGCAAGACGATTCCCGCTGCGGATGCCATTTCGCGCATACGCGCGGAGAGGGGTTGGAAGTGATGGCTTCCAAACGTTCACAGGGACTTGACCGCGAGCCTTCTAAAGTTCTCCTTACGGATTATGCGGAGACCTTTCTGGACGAGAACATTCTTTTAGAGCGTACGCTGGCCAGGATGGTCGAGGCGTTTCAGCTGCTAGGGGCTTATCCGTTTGTGGGGTCTGACTACAGTCCAGACTACCCGGCTGCTCACCCTCCGTTTCCATGCCGTCACTTACACGTGTCGGATACTCCGTTCACGCTGCACTACATCGTTGATGAGGGTGTCCGCATGGTCACAGTCTTCGACGTTGAGTGGAGTGCCGGAGACCCGAAGCGCAGATTCCGGCACCCGCAGTTCGGGCTTTAACGTGTCAGGGGCTTTACGCGTTTCTCCCCAGCCGGGCCCCATTGAGCACCTTGAGCCATCCGCGAAGCCCGTCGATGGCATGCTCGGGGGGTCTCGGGTGCCGTCGCCTCTGCAGCTACGAGCAGGTAGACGTCGCGGAAGCGGCAGTCCGCCGTGTACAGGCGGTTCGTGCGGTCCAGAAAGGCCTTCATCTGGCCGCCCATCTCGTTTGTGTCGATGAACCGCACCTCCTGGCAGCCCATATGCCTGAGATGATCCAAGAAGGCATCCGTGTCGCCGCATCTTGCCTTCGAGAAGATGTCGTGTGTTGCGAGGGGCAGCCCCTTCTTTCCAGGCTGTCATTGCGGTCAATTAGTTAGAATAAGTTAACTATAAATGTCTTAGAGGGTTGGGGAGAGACGAATTCCACCATGAAGGCGCAGTGGGAGCCCAAGCGTGGGCCGAGTGCGGTAATGCATGTGAATGCCGATGGCTTTGAGGCAACATTTTATGAGCCGCACGAGAGCAGGCATCCCGGGAAGGCACTTATCTTCGTGGGCGGCAGTGACGGCTCCTACTACTTCGTGAAAGCGATGGCTGACAAGTTTGCAAGCGCGGGTCTCGCGAGTATGGCGCTTGCGTATTGGAACCTGCCCGAACTGCCCCGGGCAATCAGCCATGTGCCGCTGGAGTTTGTGGAGCGCGCGGCCACGAGGCTCAACGCGCTTGGCTACCAAAAGGTGGGCGTATGGGGCATCTCCATGGGCAGCCTTCTCGCATTGCTTTCGGGGGTCTATCTTCCAGGGCTTGTCAGCTGCGTTATTGCCGTGAGCCCAGGTGATGCCTGCACCCAGGGCATGAGCCAGGGGAAGACGTACCCCGGTTCTGCATTCTCATTTCGCGAGGAGGACATCCCCTGGGTGCCCCTTGACCTACATATGGGGCGTGTCGTGTGCGACAGTCTCCGTCTTGGCAGTATGAGCGTGCAGTCGTGCTATAGGCATAAGGACCAGGCACCTGCGGAGGCCTTCATCCCGGTGGAGAAAATCCAGGGTCCCATCCTGCTGCAGACGCCGGAGGACGATTCCATGTGGCCCTCGGCAAAGTCGTGTGACGCCATGATGGCACGTCTGGACGCGGCGGGCTTTGCCTATCCGCACGAGTGCATTCGCTACCGGTATGCCAGCCACCTTCTAGTGCCCGTGCAACTGCGTTCGAAGCGATTGTTCAAGATGGAGCGAAGGCACCCCGACGAGTGCTGGGCCTCGGCCCAGAAGTCGCTCGTGGATGCGCTGCGATTTGTGGGGGAGTGCTGGTAATCAACCCCCTGCTGCGCAAGGTGTGCTACGCATGTCATCGATACGTCCTGGAAGGGAAGGACCGCCATCCCATTGGGCAGGTGTTTGAGGCTGCACAATTGCATCCAATGGTGTGGGCTGAATATCTCGAGCAGGGCGCAGATTGCCCTTCCCCTGATGCCAAGCACCACCTGGATGGGCTGCTCTGCTCGCCGTCGTCTGCGCGTCTGGCCTCTTGCACCAGCTGTCGCAGGTTGCGCGAGAAGCGCCCGCGGTCCTCGCCGGTGAATGCTGCCGGCCCTTTGGCCCTGCCCTCGGAACGTCTGACCCTCTTCTCCTCGTGGCGGATGAACATCATGAGTCCATGGTCAGGGGTTGTACGCGTGTCCGCGCACGCCGATGGCGCGGGCGGCTCGGCCTAGCACGATGCCCGCTAGGCCGATGTCCTGGGTAATCGCCACGTCGTTGGACGTGAGTGACGAGACAATCGGGAAGTCCGCCGAGTCTGCGCCGATGCCTGCCTGCGGCGTGCTCACCCAGAAGCTGCGGTCTGGGTGCTCGGGGCCCCTCGTCTTTTCTTGTGTGCAAGGACAGCATTACTGCAAGGCGGTTTTCAGCTCAGGGCGCAGCATCACGTGACGATGGCGACACAGACCTGGAGTCAATCCGGCATCGGGGGAGTGTTCCTCTCCGCTCTGGCCTGCGGGGATAGGTGTTGCGGCGCTGAAGAGCTCAAGGCTCAGCTGTGTGTGGTCCGTGTCTTTCAGGGGATTCTTGCAGGGGAGCGCCCTTGGGCCAACGCGTTCGTGGGGCTGGCAGCGCTCATCTAGGAAGTTGACGTCCCTCGGTGTCAGTTTAACGGTGAGGGCACGCACCGCGTCACCCACACGACTCGGCTTGTCGTAGCCCACGATGGCGGCGGTGACACCCTTGGCCCAATGCTAAGCCAGGGTACGTCTGCGACCTTATGCGCCCAGCTCTTGCGTCGCGAACTCTCTGAAGCCAGGCAAGGCAAAGTGCACAACGCCACGTGATACCTGCTCTATCACGCCTGCCGCCAGGAGGCGGCTGCGGTACTTGGAGGCATAGCGGCTCTCGACGCCCATGCGTCCGGCGATGTCGGCGATGCGACTCTCCCTGCTGTCTGCAAGCATTGCCTCAACAAAGCGAAGGTCTATGTCAGAGAGCTCTCTATACGTTGGGGCTAGGATTCTCCGTGTGAAGTCCTCCCGCGCGTCGCGAATCCCCTGCCGGGCATCAGCAAGACTGATTTCATTGTGCAGCTCCGAGGCCTGCCAGCTTCTAAACCCAACTAGCTGCAGCATATAGGGGTATCCACCGATTGCTTGCACGCAAGCGTCAAGCGCACCCTTGGTAGCTTTGCGACCTCCGATGGCGGCGGTCTCGCTGAAGGCGTTTCGCACATCGGCATCCGCTATCGTGCCCAGCATGTGACGCTGAGCCCTGCGTAAGAATGAGACGCTCCTATCGTTGAGAAGCCCACTGATATTGTGGGGAAGGCCTGCCATCACCAGGGAGACCCGCTTCTGCTCGCGTACAAAGAGCTGGTAAATGGCGGCAAGGCTGACCATCTCGTCCAAAGATGCCACAGCCTCGTCGACTGTAATGAGAAGGCCAAGGTCAGCGTTCTGGAGCTCCTCTATGAGCTCCTCCATACGTGTCCGCCAGTTCTGTTCCTGGACAGGTGCCGCACTCCAGCTTGCACTCACAGGTCCTACGCCTATCCCCGTAAGCCGAGATATTCCTTTGGCCTTGTTGCCAAAGGCTCTTTCGCAGGCGAGACACGTCTGCTGGTAGATGTCTTCCAGCATTCCCGGCATTGCCACAGCGTTGACGCCCATCCAGCCTTGGCTGGATGCCTCATTGGCAAGGTAAGAGAGGAGGGCGGTCTTCCCGGATCCTCGGGGTCCGACGAGAATGCTGGACAGGTTGGGGTTGCCGCGTCCCTGCTCGAAGGCCTCGAGGAATTCTCTTCGGATGTTCTGGCGTCCTGCCATTACCAGAGGGACGCTGCCGAACTCCGGCGTGAAGGGATTCGGAGTAGCCATATGTGACCTTTCGCCTTGTTCGCCACTGCGGGCAAGGTGCCCAAGCGCGCTCACCAAGCGTACACGCCTCATCAACTGCGAGATGTCCCTTCGCGGTGTCGTCTGACGCGGTGCCTCCTGCAAAGACAATGCCATTCAACCGGGCCTTATTGAACGCCTTGAGCTAGCCGCGCAGGTTGCCAATCGCATGCTCGGGTGCCTCGGACGCTGTTGCCTCGCAGTTGTGAGCAGACCATGCGTCGCGGAAGCGGCATTCCACCGCATACGGGCAGTTCGTACGGTCCAGAATGACTTTCGGATGGGCGTTGAGAGGCACGAGCTCCACCTCATGATCCACCTGACGGGCTTCATCGGCAAATGCCCTCGCAAGGATGTTGGGGCTGCCATGCAGCCGCGGACTCGTGCCCACCATCAGCGTCTTCTCTGACATTGCGCGCCCCCTTGCCGCTTCCATCGTCCCACCTGTCTCCAGCAGGGGCCTGCGAGCATTGCCCGGCCAGCGCCGATGAGGCCCGTCCCTGTCCTTCAGCAGTTGCTTTGCCTGGCTGGTCGTGCGAACGCCGCCAGCAAGCATGGCGGCGTGTGAATGGCTTGCCGCACCGCTGTGGACATGTCAGAGGACCAGCCGGGTTCGCGGTGGCCCCGACACATATAGACGTTCGTTCCGTCCGCGAGGTCTACCAGGTCAACGCCCTCGCGCTTCAAGAAATGTGCAGCTTGAGCCGCGCCTGCAATGGTGCTCCCGCCCAAGGCGCAGTTGCTGCCACCCAGTCGAACCGAGATGGGGAGGCCCTCCCCCACGGCAAGGCACGTCTTTTGCAGCATCTCTACCAGGAAACGTGTCCGGTTCTGGATGCTCCTCGACCCGCATTCGTCGGATTGAACGTTGGTGAGCAGCAAGGAGAGCTGGCCGAGCAGATATCCATGGCTGGAGTAGAGTTCCACGCCATCGTCGCCAGTGCGCCCCACGTGCTGTGCCGCGGCGGCAAACCCATCCTTTAACGAGATTTCATCTGTTATGTACGAGATCTCATCTGTTGAGAACTCGTGACTAGTGCTGCCCGCAGTATGTAGGCTGCCGGCCGAATCCATAAAACCGTGCTCGCTGATGATGAGCCCTACCAGTGGATCTCTGGCAAATGCCTCGTAGTGCGCAAATGTCAAATCGAAAGACCTTGGCACATCGAGAAAAGTAGGCATGTCTGTTCTCAGGCCAAATCGAGAAAGCACGAAATGCGGCGTTGAACGGGGATGAGCATCATAGAGTGGCACGGACCAATCGTCAGGCCTCAGGCGAATGCGGACAGCCTGTCTGTCGAGGTGATTGCCGGCTGCACGCACAACAGCCGCACCTTATGCAACTTCGGAATCTTGGCAGGGGACCTTGGGTTGGGAATTTGGCGCATGGGGAGCATCTGCTCTGACCTTGCGAGCCCCGTTGTCCCCGCACGCATGGATTCCGGGGATGATTGCTCGAGCATCTCGGAGGTCCTTCCGTTTGCGGCAGAGGACGTTGCCGACGATGCGTCCAAACGTAGGAGGACGGATGTACACCCTCGAGGAGCAGGTCCCCTTCGCGTAGGCGATAGGGGCCGCCTTGGGCATCATCTCGGGGTCGTAGGCGGGGTACCCCCCGCTGGGATGGGGGCGGTGGGCATCTGCCTGTCAAGGGGTGGACGACCATGTCCATGACGCGCGGGGGCGAGTTCTCGGGGGCCAGGGCTCCGAGCGGGTGGGGGGCAGCGTCGGCTGGTCCCGCTGGAAGCGGTCGAACTTCGGGCCTGGCATGGGAAGGCCCCTTCATCCGGATGTCCCTATCCTATCAGATATTTATATATTGAATGGCAGATGCCCGTGGTTGGCTCAGCCCAGTGACTCATGTGGCTCGATGCCTAATCAAAAAAGGGGCGGAGCCGTCTCTGACTCCGCCTCATGCGGGGCGGTATCTTCTGATACAGCCCCATGAAGTCGCTAATCAACCGGTACCTCGAGATTGTTTCCTTGCGATGAACTGTTCGGTCGGCATGCGTGCATTCCAGGGTCCGGCGCGCTACAGTGTGCGCCAATCGAATAGCAACACCCAAACCATCGAGGCGGAAGGTAGGCGCCAGCGCACGCACAGAGAGTCCGGGATGCTGGGATCCGGGCCGGAATGCGGGACGTTGATTGGGCCGCCGAGGGCGCACCGAAAGGGGGCATCCGCTCCCCAGTAGTATGCGACGTCAGGCACGCGTCAGCTGCCAGGGGCGTGATGGCGCCCCCAAGCGCACGGGCGGGAGCCTGTGAATCAAGGTGGCACCGCGAGCCCATGCCTGGGCCCGTCCTTGACTCAACTGCTGTGCAGAAGAAGTCGGGGACGGGCCCATTTTCCCGTCTCCGGGGAAGGGAGGCGGGACATGCGCCCAACGCTTGCGGACGTGCGCGAGGTTGCAGAGACGGGCGGCTACCGCCGCGTGCCGGTCTGCCGCGAGATGCTCTCGGATGGCCTCACGACCATCCAGGCGGTAAGAAGGCTTAAGCGGGCAAGCCATCATGTCTTCCTGCTCGAGAGCGCGGAGCCGGACGAGAGGGGCGGCCGCTATTCGTTCCTGGGGCTCGACCCCACGATGGAGATCACCTGCCTCGACGGGGTGCTGCATGTGCGGTGCGGCACGGAGGAAGGGAAGGGCGGCGTCGCAGAAAAGACGGTCGACCATCCCGGCGCGTTCCTGCGCGAGGTGCTGGCCGCCCACAGGAGCCCGCAGCTCGAGGGCATGCCGCCCTTCGCGGGCGGCCTCGTCGGCTACTTCTCCTATGACTACCTGAAGTACGCGGAGCCGGTGCTCAGGGGCGGCGAGGCCGAGCATGCGGACTTCCCGGACATGGACCTCATGCTCTTCGACTCCGTCATCGCCTTCGACTCCTACAGGAGCCGCGTCGTCCTCATCGCAGGCGTCGAGGTTCCGCAGGACGGCTCGGAGGGGAAGCTGGAAGAGGCCTATGCGGCAGCAGGGCGGACGATCGCGCGCATGGGGGAGGTCCTGCGCCACGGCAAGGAGGCCACGTTCGAGCCGCTGAAGCTCGCAAGCCCTCTCGAGCCGCGCTTTACCAAGGAGCGCTACTGCGAGATGGTCAGGAAGGCCAAGCGCCACATCCACGAGGGGGACATCTTCCAGGTCGTGCTCTCGGACCCTGTCTGCGCCGAGGCGGAGGGCAGCCTCTTCGATACGTACAGGCTCCTGCGCGCGGAGAACCCGAGCCCCTACATGTTCTACCTCGCGAGCGACACGCTCGAGCTCGCGGGCGCGAGCCCCGAGACGCTCGCAAGGCTCACGGACGGCAGGCTCTTCACCTATCCCCTGGCGGGCACCCGCCCCCGCGGCAGGACGCCGGAGGAGGACAGGGCACTCGAGGAGGGGCTCCTGGCAGACGAGAAGGAGCTCGCCGAGCACGACATGCTCGTCGACCTCGGCAGGAACGACCTCGGAAAGATCGCTGAGCTGGGCAGCGTCCATGTGGACGAGTCCCACAGGGTCCTGCGCCTCTCCCACGTGATGCACATCGGCTCGACGGTGAGCGCCCGGATCGCGGAGGGCCATGACGCGGTGGATGCCGTCGATGCGATCCTTCCTGCGGGCACGCTCTCGGGAGCGCCGAAGATCCGTGCCTGCCAGATCATCCGCGAGCTCGAGGGCAGGAAGCGCGGCATCTACGGCGGCGCCATCGGATACCTCGACTTTGCCGGGAACCTCGACACCTGCATCGGCATCCGCCTTGCCTACAAGAAGGACGGCGAGGTCTGCGTCCAGTCCGGTGCCGGCATCGTCGCAGACAGCGTGCCCGAGCGCGAGTTCGAGGAGTGCCGGAACAAGGCGCGTGCCGTCGTCGTCGCGCTCGAGGCATCCGAGGGAGGGGTTGCCTGATGCTTGTCCTCATCGATTCCTACGATTCGTTCTCCTACAACCTCTACCAGCTCTTCGGAGCGCTCGATTCCGATATCAAGGTGTTCAGGAACGACGAGATTACGGTAGAGGAGCTGGGTGCGCTCGACCTTGGTGCCCTCATCCTCTCGCCGGGACCGGGACGTCCGAAGGATGCGGGCATCCTGGAAGATGCGGTGCGTGCCTTCTCGGGCGAGGTCCCCATCCTGGGCGTCTGCCTGGGGCACCAGGCCATCGTCGAGGCCTTCGGCGGCGTCGTCACCTATGCGCCCGAGCCCATGCACGGCAAGGCATCGCTCACCACGCTCGAAAGCTCCTGCCCCCTCTTCTCGGGCATCGAGTCTCCCACCATGGTCGCCCGCTACCACTCGCTCGCGGCAGACGAGAAGGCATTGCCCACCTGCCTGAAGGTCGTGGCGAGGGCAGATGACGGGCAGGTCATGGCCGTCCAGCACACCGAGCATCCGACCTTCGGTGTCCAGTTCCACCCCGAGTCCGTCATGACCCCAGAAGGCCCTGCCATGGCTGAGAATTTCCTAAAGATAGCCAGGCGATGGCGGGAGGGGAGGGCCCAAGACGTCCTTTGGAATCTGAGGAGCACAGAGTGGCTGCAGGATGCAGCAGGATGAAAGGATCAAGACCATGATCAAGGAAGCCATCGAGAAGATCGTCAGCAAGGAAGACCTCACGTACGACGAGGCCTATGCGACAATGCGCGAGATCATGGGCGGCGAGACGACACCGACCCAGAATGCGGCATTCCTCGCTGCGCTCTCGACGAAGTCTACGAAGGCAGAGACGATCGACGAGATCTCGGGCTGCGCAGCTGCGATGCGCGAGCTCGCGACGCCGGTCGAGCATGAGGGCACCGAGACGCTCGAGATCGTCGGCACGGGCGGCGACCGCTCGAACACGTTCAACATCTCGACGACGGCAGCACTCATCTGTGCCGGTGCCGGCGCCAAGGTGACGAAGCACGGCAACCGTGCCGCAAGCTCGAAGTGCGGCACGGCCGACTGCCTCGAGGCACTCGGTGTGAACCTTGACCAGGATCCGGACAAGGTCAGGGAAGAGCTTGCCTCCTGCGGTATGAGCTTCCTCTTCGCACAGCGCTACCACGCAGCGATGCGCCATGTCGGCCCCATCAGGAAGGAGCTCGGCATCAGGACCGTCTTCAATATCCTGGGGCCGCTCACGAACCCGGCAAGGCCGGCGTTCTTCCTGCTCGGAGTCTATGACGGATACCTCGTCGAGCCCATCGCAAAGGTGCTCTCGAACCTCGGCGTGAGGCGTGCCCTTGTCGTCTACGGCGAGGACCGCATGGACGAGGTCTCGCTCTCCGCTCCGACTATGGTCTGCGAGTTCAAGGACGGCTACTATCGCACGTTCGAGATCAAGCCGGAAGACTATGGCTTCACCCGCTGTCAGAAGGAAGACCTCCTCGGCGGCACGCCGGAGGAGAATGCAGCAACGGTCCGCTCCATCCTTGCGGGAGAAGACCGTGGGCCCAAGCGCGACGCCGCTGTCCTCAATGCCGGTGCTGCCCTCTACGTGGCAGAACTCGCAGACAGCATTGCCGACGGCGTGAGGCTTGCGGAGAAGACGATCGATTCGGGTGCTGCACTTGCCACGCTCGATGCCTTCATCGAGGAGAGCAACCGCTGATGGAGCGTGAAGTTCCCACGCCGCTGCCTCGTCCCGAAGGCAATGTGCTCGAGGCAATCGCTGCACGCACGAGGCAGCGCGTCGCCGAGGAAAAGGAGGCACGTCCGCTCGAAGATGCTGAGGCAGGTGCCCGTGTACGTGCAGCGGCAGAGCTGGCTCGTGATGGCAAGTTCACCTTCCCCTTCGAGCAGGCGCTTAGGCGCCCGGGCACGTCCCTCGTCTGCGAGGTCAAGCGTGCCTCTCCCTCGAAGGGCCTCATTGCGGCAGACTTCGACCCTGTCGCAATCGCTGGCCAGTACGAGGAAGCAGGCGCAGCTGCGATCAGCTGCCTCACGGAGCCGTATTGGTTCCTCGGCAGGGACGAGTACCTTGCAGCTATCGCAGAGGCTGTGAGCATCCCGGTGCTCAGGAAGGATTTCGTCGTCGACGAGTACATGATCTTCCGGGCAAAGGAGCTGGGCGCCTCGGCCGTGCTTCTGATCTGCTCGATCCTCTCGGACGAGGAGCTGGCCTCGTTCGTGGCGCTCGCGCACCAGCTTGGCATGTCGGCGCTCGTCGAGGCCTATGAGCCTAAGGAGGTGCCACGCGCCCTGGCCGCAGGGGCCCGTGCCGTTGGCGCCAACAACCGCGACCTCAGGACCTTTGCGGTCGACTTCGGACGGAGCCTCGCGCTTCGCCCCTTGGTCGGACCCGAGCGCATCTTCGTCTCGGAGAGCGGCGTCAGGACGGCGGAAGATGTCGCGCGCCTTCGTCAGGGCGGCGTCGACGCCGTGCTTGTCGGCGAGGCGCTCATGCGGAAGGACGATAGGGGAGCAGCGCTTCATGAGCTGGACGGAAGGGGGAGGCAAGCTTGAGCGCTACCAAGACCAAGCTCTGCGGGATGTTCAGACCAGAGGACATAGCTGCCGTGAATGCCGCACGTCCCGACTTCTGCGGCTTCGTCGTCGACTGCCCCCGCTCGAAGAGGAACGTAAGCCCCGAGAGGGCGGCAGAGCTCGCCTCCGGGCTCGATCGTGGCATCCAGGCCGTCGGGGTCTTCGTGGACGAGCCAAAGGAGACCATCGCCCGTCTGGCGAAGAGCTCCCTTTCAGCCGTACAGCTCCATGGGCACGAGGATGAGGCCTATATCCAAGAGCTCAGGGGGCTCGTGGATGTCCCCATCTGGCAGGCCTTCAAGGTAGGGGGCGCAGAGGACCTGGCGGCTGCCAAGAAGAGCGCGGCAGACAGGGTCCTGCTCGATTCCGGCGCGGGGAGCGGGAAGACGTTCGACTGGACGCTTCTCGCAGATGTCGGCAGGCCCTATGTGCTTGCAGGGGGTCTGGGTCCCACAAACGTGGCTGCGGCTGTGGAGCTGCTCCATCCCTGGGCCGTGGACATGAGCTCCGGCATCGAGACAGACGGTGTGAAGGACCCGGCAAAGATGCGTGCGGCAGTTGCTGCCGTACGCAGTGCAGCGTAGATACGAACTACAGGAATCGAGGAAAGAGCGCATGCCTAATTCTCAGCAATCGCGTGGGCGCTTCGGCGAGCATGGGGGGCAGTACATCCCTGAGACCCTCATGAACGCCGTGATCGAGCTCGAGGATGCCTATACGCGCTACAAGGACGATCCGAAATTCAATGCCGAAATGAAGGACCTGCTCGACAACTATGCGAACAGGCCGTCGCTTCTCTACTTCGCGAAGAACATGACAGAGGACCTCGGCGGTGCCAAGGTCTACCTCAAGCGCGAGGACCTGAACCACACGGGTGCCCACAAGATCAACAACGCGCTCGGCCAGGCACTCCTTGCCAAGCACATGGGCAAGGCCCGCCTCATCGCCGAGACGGGGGCCGGCCAGCACGGCGTCGCCACGGCGACCGTCGCCGCCCTCCTCGGCATGGGGTGCGTCGTCTACATGGGCGTGCATGACATGGGGCGCCAGGCCCTGAACGTCTACCGCATGCGCCTCCTCGGCGCCGAGGTCAGGGGCGTCTCGTCCGGCACCGGCACCCTCAAGGACGCCGTCTCCGAGGCCATGCGCGAGTGGGCGAGCAGGGTCGGCGACACGCACTACCTCATCGGCTCCACGATGGGCCCGCACCCGTTCCCGACGATCGTCCGCGACTTCCAGGCCGTGATCGGCCGCGAGGCGCGTGCCCAGATCCTCGAGAAGGAGGGCAGGCTCCCCTCTGCGGTCATCGCCTGCGTCGGCGGCGGCTCGAACGCCATGGGCAGCTTCTACCACTTCATCGGCGACGAGGGCGTGCGCCTCATCGGCTGCGAGGCGGCAGGGCGCGGCATCCACACGAGGGAGACGGCCGCCACGATCGAGACCGGGCGCGTCGGCATCCTCCACGGCATGAAGTCCTACTTCTGCCAGGACGAGCACGGCCAGATCGCTCCTGTCCATTCGATCAGCGCCGGCCTCGACTATCCGGGCGTCGGCCCCGAGCATGCCTGGCTCCACGATGCGGGACGTGCCGAGTACGTGGGCATCACGGACGACGAGGCGGTGGGCGCCCTCGAGTGCCTGTCGCGCACGGAGGGCATCATCCCCGCCATCGAGAGCGCCCACGCGGTGGCCTACGCGATGAAGCTCGTGCCGACGATGGGGAGGGACGAGTCCGTCATCGTCACCCTGTCAGGACGCGGCGACAAGGATGTCGCTGCCATCGCACGCTATAGGGGGGAGGACCTCCATGACTAGGATGCAAGACGCCTTCACGGCCCAGGACGGCTCGCGCAGGAAGGCCTTCATCCCCTTCATCACCTGCGGGGACCCGACGCTTTCCTTCACCGGGGATGCCCTTCTCGCGATGCAGGAGGCAGGAGCGGACCTGATCGAGCTCGGCATCCCGTTCTCGGACCCCACGGCAGAGGGCCCCGTCATCCAGGAGGCGAACATCAGGGCGCTTGCGGGCGGCGTCACGGCGGACAGGGCCTTCGGGATGGTGAAGGAGGTGCGTGGCCGTGGGCTCGCGGTGCCGCTCGTGTTCATGACCTACGCGAACGTCGTCTTCGGCTATGGGACCGGGCGCTTCGCTGCCAGGGCGGCTGAGGCAGGCGTCCAGGGCGCCATCCTGCCGGACGTTCCCTTCGAGGAGAGGGAGGAGTTCTCAGAACCCTTGGCAAAGGAGGGGCTCGAGCTCGTGAGCCTCATCGCCCCCACCTCGCATGGCAGGGTCCGCATGATTGCCCGCGAGGCGAGGGGCTTCGTCTACTGCGTGAGCTCGCTCGGCGTCACGGGCGTGCGCTCGGAGATCGCGACCGGCATCGGGGCCATGGTGGAGCTCGTGAGGGAGGGGACCGACGTGCCGGTGGCGGTGGGATTCGGCATCTCCACGCCCGGGCAGGCTGCCAAGATGGCAGGGCTCTCGGACGGTGCGATCGTCGGCTCCGCCATCGTGCGGCTTGTGGCAGAGCACGGGGAGGGTGCCGTGCCGTATGTGGCCGAGTACGTGAGGTCCATGGCAGACGCGGTGCACAGCGCCTGAATGAGCCAACGACAAGCCATGCAATAGGCGGACGCCCTGGAGAGTGCATCTCCAGGGCGCCTCTGATGAATAATGCGCTGTCCACTCGCTGCTGGATGGCACCCTTCTCCAAGGTGGCATTCGCGTTCGCGGCCATCTGTTCTGCCGGGCCGCTTTCTATTCGCTTGGCTCCTTGCTTGATTCCCCCCTGGACGCCTCCTTCATGCCTGCGCTCGATTCTGTCGTTCAGAAGCTCGAGGACCTCTCCCCCCACGGCTGGCCTCGCTTTCCTGTTGAGCGGCTCGTTGGCTGCAAGCAGATGGTCTGACACCCTGATCATAAGCTCGATGAGCTGCTGGTGGAGGAGCGTGTCCCCCCGCAGGAGCGTGAGGTCGGCAAGATGCATGCGCATCCCGTCACACTTTTCTATGAGGGCTGTTGCAGTCTCTGAATCGGTATCCATGGTGGGGAGCCCCCTCTCATGGCGCATGAGATAGAAGGGGAGAAGGATGAGGAGGCGCCTGCAGAATATTTCGTCCTCGCTCACGAGCTGTGCCTTGAAGATTCTTGCCCGACAGTGGAAGGAAACTTTATCTGGCAGCTCTGCCTCCATGTCCAGATAGCCAGGCATCTTGACAGTGTGGCGGAGGAGCAGCACGCAGGGTGAGGGAAACTTCATGCGCTGCGGCGTGCCTTTTCCGGAGCGTCCTGCAGGGCGGTGCTGAGATCGTATTCGATCATCCTCACGACCATGCTAGCGTCGTGCGTGCTCTGGCACTCCAGGTGATAGGTCACATCCTCGATGCGGAAGACGGAATCGGATATGTTGGTGCCGAGCGATCCTTCGTGCCCCTCGTTGAACTGCACGATGGGGGCATCTGTCTCGTGGCGTCGGCCGAATGCCTCGTTTATGAGGGGAATCAGGAGCTTCGGTGCGCCCGTGCATCATGGCCTTGGAGACAGAGTCGCAGATGCTGCTGCCCACAGTATGCCCCTTCCTTCTTGTGGCTCGTCGATGCTTTGCCAGGCCTCGGTCCTGCGTGTGGAGAAGAGCGTAGAAAAATAGCGAGCCAATGTTCCAATAGTTCCCTGCAAAATATCTCGCAGGATGTCAGCTGCATTCTTCCAAGACGGTTGATTTCACCTGTCATCCGCACACCCTAGGGGCAAGGCCGGATTCCTGCAGCCAGCCGAACGGCTGCGGACGGCCGCACATGGCCTCCTTCCTGCCGGAACGGTGTGCAGATTCCGTGGCGCGGCGTGCGGACGGGTTCCGGGGGCGCATGACTCAAGGGCCCTCCGGGGTGCTTCCGGCACTCATCCGAACGGCTCCGGATGGCGGTCCATGCTGTTCTCCGGAGGGCTGCCTCAGCGCTGGCCTCCCCTCCTTCCCGTGCAGGCCCTCGAGGCGCTCAGGCTCGAGGACGATGCTGTCGGGGCCGATGGGCCCTATATGGGATGCGTCGAGGAGCGCCCGAGCACCGGGCCCGAAGGCCCCGAGCAGCATGGGCGACGGGCATGGCCGGTTGCCCTTGCCCCGGGCTCCCTCCCCCTCTTCCTGGATCTTCCGGACATGCAATGTCAGCCTCTTCCTGCGGCATGCATGCAGGCCGGCCTCTCCGGCCCCCGCACCACAGGCCCTGCCACCCATCCGAACGTGTACGGCTGTCTTCCGGAACCGTTCGTATGAAGTCTGTAATTGAGCCATGAAACTTGCAGGTTGAAAATCAACCCATGAAACTTGCATGCCGTCGCTTGTCGCAGGAATGCAGGTTTCATGGGCGGGAGGGTGTATAGTGAATATGCGTTGCCACTGTTCCATCAATCTAGGAGTGCTCTATGATGAAAAGCGACATTCAGGCACATACGCATGCGCGCAGGGTCGTTGCGACGGGCCTCGCGGCCGCGCTCTCGCTCGGCGCCGCGCTCCCGGCCTCGGCCTACGCCGCGACGTCGGTGAGCGTGCAGGACACCGAGTACACCACAGCCGCCAGCGGATCCGGCTCGAGGGGCGGCACCTGGTCGTGGGACGGCAAGGACGGCATGTCCCTCGTCGACTACGACGGGGGAAAGATCGGCGCCCTCGGCGACCTCACCATCACGACGACCGGGAAGAACACCGTCGCCGCGGCCTCCAAGGACGGCAACCCGAACAACGACACCCCCGCCATCGCGGTCGCCGACGGCGACCTCACCGTTACGGGGCCCGGCTCGCTGGACGCAACGGCGGACAACGACCACGCGGTCGGGGCGATCAAGACCGTGAATGGGGACCTGAGCATCAAGGACACCACCGTCAGCGCCACCCAGAACGCGACGGACAACTACGCCCAGTCCGGAGCCATCGAGGCAGCCGACGGCTCCGTCGCCATCGAGGGCTCGACGGTCGACGCCAAGACCGTCATCGCGCCCGCGTCCGGCGAGGAGGGCAAGAAGGCGGGGACGTACGGCATATACTCCGACACCGTGGACGGGACGGAGGCAAGCGTCACCATCGACAACTCCACCGTCACGGCGTCCTCCGAGGGAGCGGCGCCAGGGTGGAACCGCGGCATCGGCGCCTACGGGAACAGCTACGTCACCAGCAGCCCGAGCGTCACCATCACTAACTCGGACGTGGTCGCCGACGGGGACCCCGCAATCACCGCGTACTCCCGCAACCCCTCCCTCCCCGGGGTTGTGAGCGTCGGCATGCCGGCGACGGTCACGCCCGCCGGCGTCCGGGGGAGGGCGATCGACGATGGCGAGTTCTACGGCATGACCATAGCGATGTCCCCCGTGAGTTCGCTCTCCTCCAGCACCAGGGAATCGGGCGGCTCCCACGTAGAGATCAGGGCCGCGGGTGACCCACAGACGGTCGACGAGAACACGTTCGGCGGCACGACCACGGCGCCCGCCGAGGCCTCGGTGCAGGAGGCCGAGTCATCCAGCCCCGCAAAGACCGGGCCGGCTGCGGCAAGGGCAGCCAAGGCCGAGCCCGCCAAGGCAGAGCCGGCTGCGGCAGAGGCGCTCCCCCTCCCGCAGACCGGGGACCGGTCGACGCCAGTGGCGGCCGTCCTCGCAACTGCGGCGGCAGGAGCCGTCGCTCTCGCCGCGGGCCTGCGCCTCCGTCTCCTTCGGAGGTAGGGAGTAGGGACGCGACTTGCGCGAGGGACGTTGGGGCATGCGGTCCTAGCCGCCGCGGCTCCCAGAAGGAGCGGACGGCCCACGTGAACTGCCTCCCATTTCTCGTTGTCCAAGAAACGGGAGGCAGTATAGCCCCAGAGTCCCGTGTCGGCGTCCTTGGCGGCCAGGACGCCGGCATCGAAGGCGACCACCAGGTCGGCGAAGGCGGGCCCGACCACCCACCCGCCGCCCGCGTCGACGATGCCGCAGAGCCCCGAGCCCTGCGGCCGGGCGAGGAGGTAGTCGGAGTGGCGGTCGGTCTGCAGGTAGGAGAAGGCAGGCTCGCACAGCCAGGCCCCACCGGCCGCCGCGATGCCGTACAACCCTGTCCCGTCGTCCCTCCTGGCCCACCGGCGCACGGCGGTGGTGTCTTCGACAACGCTGCCCTCCCCGTCCAGCCAGACGATGTCGTGGCCCGACTCGTCCAGAACCTGCGTCGTGCCGTTGTCGTAGAAGGACCAGGCGTCCGAGTACCACGGCCCGATGGCCCAGGAGCCCGTCTCGTCGGCGAAGCCCCACAGGCCCGTCTCGGCGTCCTGCACCGCGGCCAGCCCGTTGGAGGCGAAGCCGTACCCGTCGGCGTCGGAGAATCGGGCCGTGCCCACCCATTCGCCGTTGGAGCCTATGACGCGCCATGCGTCGCCGGGGTCCCCCGCCGGGCTCGCGCCGCATCCCCCGAGCGGGAGGAGGCAGGCGGCGAGCGCGCCCGCCGCGAGGGATGCGAACCCCCTCCTCGTGATGCCGCCTGTCCCCCTCATGCGATCCCCCCGTCGTGGCCCAAGCTAGGCCGCCCTGGCCAGCGCGCGCCCGTCGTCGCCCATCCGCGTCGCCTCGGCGAAGGCCGGCTGCACCACCCAGCCGCCGTCCCAGCCGACGTAGCCCCAGAGCCCCGTGTCGGCGTCCTTGGCGGCCAGGACGCCGGCGTCGAAGGCGACCACCAGGTCTGCGTAGGCGGGCTCGACGACCCACCCGCCGCCCGCGTCGACGACGCCGCAGAGGTCGGAGCCCTGCGGCCGGGCGAGGAGGAGGTCGGAGTGGTGGTCGGTGACGAGGTCGGAAAAGGTCGGACCGAGCGCCCATGTGCCGTCCATTGCCATGATGCCGCAAAGACGGGTCTCCGGGTCCATGGCGGCCTGGAGGCGCGGGCTCCTTGCCCCCTCAAGCTCGTTGCCGTCCCCGTCCAGCCAGATGATGTTGCCCGCCGTGTCCCAGCCGCTGGCCGTTCCGTTGTCGTAGAACGGGAACGCATCTGAGTATTGGGGCTCTATGGCCCAGGAGCCCGTCTCGTCGACGTAGCCCCACAGGCCCGTCCCGTCGTCCTGCGCGGGGGCGAGGCCGTTGGGGGCGAACTCGCGGGCCTCGCGGAACGCGGGCCTGACGGCCCAGGATCCCGTCTCGTCGACGAAGCCCCACAGGCCCGTCCCCTCGTCCTCGACGGCCGCAAGCCCGTTGGAGGCGAAGCCGTACCCGTCGGCGTCGGAGAAGTGCACCGTGCCGACGGGCTCGCCCTGGCTGTCTATGATGAACCACTGCGCCTTCCGCCCCGAGGCGCCGGACGGGTCCCCGCCGGCCTCGCAGCCGCAGAGGCAGAAGGCGATCGCGCCCGCCGCGAGGGATGCGAACCCCCTCCTCGTGATGCCGCCTGTCCCCCTCATGCGATCCTCCCGTCGTTGCCCAAGCTAGGCTGGCCTTGCCAGCGCGCGCCCGTCGTCGCCCATGCGCGTCGCGTCGGAGAAGGCCGGCTGCACCACCCAGCCGCCGTCCCAGCCGACGTAGCCCCAGAGGCCCGTCTCGGGGTCCTCGGCCGCCAGGACGCCGGCGTCGAAGGCGACCACCAGGTCGGCGTAGGCGGGCTCGACGACCCACCCGCCGTCTGCGTCGACGACGCCGCAGAGCCCCGAGCCCTGCGGCCGGGCGAGGAGGTAGTCGGAGTGGCGGTCGGTCTGCAGGTAGGAGAAGGCAGGCTCGCACAGCCAGGCCCCACCGGCCGCCGCGATGCCGTACAACCCTGTCCCGTCGTCCCTCCTGGCCCACCGGCGCACGGCGGTGGTGTCTTCGACAACGCTGCCCTCCCCGTCCAGCCAGACGATGTCGTGGCCCGACTCGTCCAGAACCTGCGTCGTGCCGTTGTCGTAGTACAACCAGGCGTCCGCGTATCGGGGCTCTATGGCCCAGGAGCCCGTCTCGTCGGCGAATCCCCACAGGCCCGTCTCGGCGTCCTGTACCGCCGCCAGGCCGTTGGAGGCGAACTCGCGGGCCTTGAGGAACGTCGGCTGGAGGACCCACCTCCCCGCCTCGTCGACGAAGCCCCACAGGCCCGTCCCGGCGTCCTGCACCGCGGCCAGGCCGTTGGAGGCGAAGCCGTGCTCGTCGGCGTCGGAGAAGCGGGCCGTGCCCACCCATTCGCCGTTGGAGCCTATGACGTGCCACTCCTCGCTGGGCCCCTCCGATGGGTCTGAGTCGCAACCCCCGAGCGGGAGGAGGCAGAAGGCGAGCGCGCCCGCCGCGAGGGATGCGAACCCCCTCCTCGTGATGCCGCCCGGTCCCCTCATGCGATCCTCCTATCTTTAAGTCGTTGCATCGGAGAGCCGGATATCGGATGCTTCGGTGCAATGCAGACTCTGTCGGGCAGGGACGCCGGCATGGTTCCTGGGGCGCGATGCGACCCCGCGGGGGAGAGTGGCGTCCCGCCCCACCCGGGCTTTTCCGCGGATTGGCTGGATGAGGTGGCCGACGGGCCGTCGGACGTCCTCGTGGGCATGGGGGCCACGGGCCACTGCCGGATGGCCCTCTACGCGTTCCTGGTCTCCAGGGGCTACCGGGTCGCGGTGATCGACCCGGTGCAGATGCGCGCCGCGCGCAGGCTCAGGGGGTTCGACGAGGTCAAGAGCGACCGCGCCGAGCCCCCGTGCTCACCATACCAGGCGTGTCCTACACCACCGGGGCCCAGATCGTCGCCGAGGTCGGCGACATAGCCCGGTTCCACAGTGCCTCCGCGCTCGTGAGCTACGCCGGGCTCGCCTCCTCGGCGAGCCAGTCCGGCGAGTCCGGCGGCGGGCCCATCACAAAGCGCGGCTCGCCCTACCTGCGCAGGGCACTGTGGCTCGCGGCCAGCGGGGTCCGGCGGTGCGACCCGTCCCCGGGCGCGTCCTACGAGAGGAGGCGCGCCAAGGGCAAGTGCCGCAGGGTGGCCGTGACCGCCGTGGCGCGAAGGCTCTGCCACATGGCCTTCGCGGTTATGCGGGATGGGGTCCCGTACGACCCGGCGAGGCCGGGCGGGGACCCGTCGAAGCATCCGATATCCGGTTCTCAAGGTGCGATGGAAAACGAGTGCGAATCGGTTGGATAAATCAGTCACTAGGTCTTGACTTCATATAGCTGGTCTCCCTCGTCTCGTCCCCTGCTAGGGCATCCTCGCCAGCGCGTACCCGTCGTCGCCCATCCGCGTCGCCTCGGCGAAGGCCGGCTGCACCACCCAGCCGCCGTCCCAGCCGACGTAGCCCCAGAGCCCCGTGTCGGCGTCCTTGGCGGCCAGGACGCCGGCGTCGAAGGCGACCACCAGGTCTGCGTAGGCGGGCTCGACGACCCACCCGCCGCCCGCGTCGACGACGCCGCAGAGGTCGGAGCCCTGCGGCCGGGCGAGGAGGTAGTCGGAGTGGCGGTCGGTCTGCAGGTAGGAGAAGGCAGGCTCGCACAGCCAGGCCCCGTCGGCCGCCGCGATGCCGTACAACCCTGTCCCGTCGTCCCTCTTGGCCCACGGGCGCACGGAGGTTGCACCCACGGCGACCTTGCCCTCCTCGTCCAGCCAGACGATGTCGAGGCTCGACTCGTCCTGTACCTGCGTCGTGCCGTTGTCGTAGAACGACCAGGCGTCGGCGTATTGGGGATCTATGGTCCAGGATCCTGACTCGTCGACGAAGCCCCATCTGCCGGTCTCTGCGTCCTGCGCCGCCGCCAGTCCGTTGGGGGCGAACTTGCGGGCCCTGAGGAACGTCGGCTGGACGGCCCAGGATCCCGTCTCGTCGACGAAGCCCCACAGGCCAGTCTCCTCGTCCTCGACGGCCGCAAGTCCGTTGGCCGCGAAGCCGTACCCGTCGGCGTCCGAGAAGCGGGCCGCGCCCACCCAGTCGCCGCTGGAGCCTATGACGCGCCACCGCGCCCCCTGTTCCGAGGCGCCGGACGGGTCCCCGCCGGCCTCGCAGCCGCAGAGGCAGGCGGCGAGCAAGCCCGCCGCGAGGGAGGCGAACCCCCTCCTCGTGATGCCGCCTGTCCCCATCGTGCGATCCTCCCGTCGTGGCCCAAGCTAGGCCGCCCTGGCCAGAGCGCGCCCGTCGTCGCCCATGCGCGTCGCCTCGGCGAAGGAGGGCCGCACCACCCAGCCGCCGTCCCAGCCGACGTAGCCCCAGAGGCCCGTCTCGGGGTCCTTCGCCGCAAGCGGGTCGGCGTCGAAGGCGACCACCAGGTCGGCGTAGGCGGGCTCGACGACCCACCCGCCGCCCGCGTCGACGACGCCGCAGAGGTCGGAGCCCTGCGGCCGGGCGAGGAGGTAGTCGGAGTGGCCGTCGGTGGCGAGGTCGGCGAAGGCGGGCTCGAGCGCCCACGTGCCGTCACGCGCGATGATGCCCCAGAGCCCGGTTGTCGGGTCCTCCCTCGCCTGGGGGCGCGGGCTCCCCCCTCCCTCCAGCTCGTTGCCCTCCCCGTCCAGCCAGACGATGTCGTGGCCCGACTCGTCCAGGGCGTCACCCGTGCCGTTGTCGTAGAACATCCAGGCGTTCGAGTATTTCGGCTCTATGGCCCAGTTGCCCGACTCGTCGATGAAGCCCCATCTGCCGGTCTCTGCGTCCTGCGCCGCCGCCAGCCCATTTCGGGCGAACTCGCGGGCCTTCCGGAACGTCGGGCCGATGACCCACCTCCCCGACTCGTCGACGTATCCCCACAGCTCCGTCCCGGCATCCTGCACCGCGGCCAGGCCGTTGGAGGCGAAGCCGTACTCGTCGGCGTCGGAGAAGCGGGCCGTGCCTACCCAGTCGCCGCTGGAGTTTATGACGCGCCACTTCCCGTCGGAGGTGTCCGCGGGTCCCGCGCCGCAGCTACAGATAACGACGGTCGCTGCTGCCACACAAAGCGCAACTGCAATGCAGGTTGCCCTTTGCATTTCCCTCAGTCTTCTCACGCAGCCCCCTCTCTAGTCCGATGGACACGGATGTGCCCACGCAAGATCATCAGGATTACTGGCAACCTGGTAATTTGTGACATGCCCAGCCTCCTCATATGACCAAGCATTGCCGGAGGTGGACTTTGCCCCACCCTCTGGCTCTGATTCTGCCCAGTCGAGGTAGCTGTCATAGGTGGCACCGCCATTGGTGTTGTCGTAGCGATACTGGCTGTAGGCATTGGTGAATTTCTGACGATCCTCATCGTTGGCAAACCCGGGGGCCACGACGTATGCGCCGTCCCCGCTTGCGTCCGAGACGAGCGTGCCGTACTCGTAGAAGCTGTAATGGGCTTCCGTGTCCGCCCGATCGAGCTCGAAGACGGTGCCTATCGAGTGGTTGGCGGCACTTTGCTCTCTGTAGCTTTCGACGGTGCCGGCGACCAGGCTCCTCGCGGTGCCGAGGACGGGAATGCCGTCGAGGACCTTGTCAGTGACCGCGTCGCCGGCGGCTTCAATAAGGCCCTCCCCGGCGGCTTGGTACTCGTTCTTGTAGTTCCTGCCCGCGACGATGTCGCGCATCTCGGAGAACGCGGCGTTGACGTCCGTCGTCGCGGTCATTGCGACGAAGCCGCCGTAGGAGTAGTGGCCGTCCCCTCCGTCGGCCGAGACGTCCACTTGCCCTCCGTATGTGACCTCCGTGTAGGTGTATGCGTGCTCCTCGCCCTTGCCGTCTTGGACGGTCTCGGACCTGTTGTGGCTCACCTTGATGTTCGGGCCCAGCTCCTTGAGGGCGGCTTCCGCAGTGGTGTACGAGTCGAAGCCCTTGGTACGCGTGTACGTCCTTCCGCTGGCAAGGAGGCCCGCCGCGGTGCTCGCGAGGAGCCTCTCCGTGTCGCCCAGCGGGGAGTTGGCCTGAAAGGCCGCCGATGTCATCGCGACGGCATAGGCGGAGAGGAACCCCGCGAGGCCGTCCCGCATGGAGTATCGGACCATATAGACCTCGCTGGGGCTCTGGTAGTTCGAATAGCCGATATGGCTATCCCCTCGCATGACCAATAGCCGTCGTCGAGGAACCGCTCGAGCAGCGTGGAGTCGCCTTCGACGGCCTGGCTGCCCGCCCTCCGGTAGAGCTCCGCGACGGCGGTCGCCTCCCCGTCGGTCCACAGCTCGACGGGCCTGTCGAAGATTCCCTCGAGCGTCCCGTCATCGAGCTCGCCATTGCTGTACAGGTCCTCGAGGGACTTGACGCTGCTCCCAAGCATGTCCTTGAGCTCGCCGATCCAGCTCGCGTCCGCCGCGCTGGGCCAACCGACGCCGCTCTTGCTGAACTCGGATCCTGATAGGGAGGCTGTGCCCCTGGCCAGCGTGGCGAGCATGTCGGAGCAGGAGCCGGCGCCCTCGTAGATCCCGTTGGTGGTGCCCAGGTAGTCCGCGATCCTGTCGAGCATGTCTTGGGCGGCGATGCGAGCCCGGTCGCACCAGTAGCGCATGAGCGAGAGCCCGGCGCTGAAGCCAGGGTCGTTGCCGTAGGGCGTGCACTCCAGCTCTGCGATCCTGTCGAGCATGTTCTGGGCTTCGTCCCTCTTCCGTACGTACTCGTCCTCGTTGACCTCGGCGACGGCTCCAAAGTTGGACGAGAGCGCGTCCCTGACCGTGTCGTCTGCCGACTTGACCCTCTCGAGGGCCTCTGTGATGCCCGCGTAGAGCACGCTGTAGTTGCTGAGCCGACTGCGTGCTGCGTCCCACGCCTCGGCCGTGAGGTAGGTGTCGTTGCAAAACTCGCTCACCGCCTGTCGACGCTCCGAGCACTCTTCGCCGGCCCTGTCCATCATGGTCGACTTCCTGTCGAGCATCGAGATGAGTTCGGCTGGTCTGATGATTGCCCCCATGCGCCCCTCCTTCTCAGCGGGACATGAGCTCGTCCCAGGCGGCAAAGTCGCCAGCGACGCTGCTGATTGCCGCTGCGTCCAGGTTCACCTCGGTCGCCGCATTTGCCATGAGCGAGCGTATGGCGTCTGCCGTGCTCTTGGCACCTGCGGCGGCGCTCGTGTTGTCGCCGTCGACGCCTCCGACCTCTTCGGCCTCGAAGTCTGTGGTGATGCTGTCCGTATACGACCTGGCAAGGTCCTCGTTCGAGAGCCTCTCGCCGTCACCTGCCATATCGGCTGCCTCCCTGCATCGGGTTGCCCCACCGTCCTACATCGGGGGCGCTGCGGGCGCCGTTCGCCTCCCGATCGTTGCGTGCCCAGCGGGCAAACTCGTCATCGACCGACTCCATGTCGTTCTCGATGGAGCGCCTCTCGGCATCGAGCTCCTGCAGCCGCTCGTCACAGCCGTAGGCTATGTCGAGCATGGACTGGTTCACGCCATCCTGCAGCTCAGCCACATTGGCATCCATGTCGGGAATCCCGCGCGTCAGGTAGGCGAACTCGTCTGACCACGCGCGCATGTCGCGGCCGATCATCTCCAGGGCCTCGTTTCCCTGCTCGGCACGCTCGCGGCTCTTGCGGTTCTGGTCGAGACGATCCTCGAGCGCGAGGCGAGCCCTCCTGTAGTCGTCAACGTTCACCAGACCTCCCCTTCTCGGGTACGTTGCCCCTATGCTCTCGCCGTCTCGCGGGCAGGCCCGATCGGCGCCGCCCGCGTGCGTCACGTACACTATAGTCCTCTTCGCGTCGCCGATCGCCGAGACCGGCCCGACGGCACGGGGTCCAGCGCGGCGACCGGGCTTGAGGCAGGTGCCGCCATCGAGCTTGTGGACGGTCGTTGGGCGGCTCTAGAGGCAGAAACCAGCGAAGCCAGGGTCGGTGGCGGGGTCGCCAGCCTGGGGAGACTGCGCGAGGAATTGATTCCCAACGCCGATGCTCGTGTGCGACCCCCAGAGTTCATGGCGGTGATCACGGGCGTATCGGAGTACGCCCATCTCGTGGAGCAGGGTGTCTGTGCGGTTCCCACACGGGCGCTCACTGCATGGGCGCTCCCCGTACCGTTGGCTGGCAAGCTCGTTATGTCGCGCTGTCGAACTGGCTCAGGTAGAGCTTGGCATAGCGTCCACCGCGTGTTAGCAGCTCGTCGTGCGTGCCCTTCTCCTTCACGTCGCCGTCCTCCATGTAGAGGATGAGGTCGGCGTTGCGGATGGTGGAGAGGCGGTGCGCGATCACGAAGCTCGTGCGACCGCGCATGAGGGTGTCCATGGCCTGCTGCACCTTGAGTTCGGTGCGGGTGTCCACGCTGGAGGTGGCCTCGTCGAGGATCAGCAGCGGCGCATCCTTTACCATGGCGCGTGCGATGGTGATGAGCTGGCGCTGGCCGGCGCTGATGGAGTCGGGTTCCAGCATGGTGTCGTAGCCCTGGGGCAGGCTCTGCACGTAGCCTGTGAGTCCGCAGGCGTCACAGGCGGCGTCCAACTGGGCGCCGGTCACGCCCGGCGTGTCGAACGCGATGTTCTCGCGCAGCGTCCCCTGGAAGAACCAGGTGTCCTGCAGCACCATGGCGAACTGGTCGCGCAGGTTGGCGCGGGTGAGGTCTGCCGTGCTGGTGCCGTCGATGCGTATAGAGCCCCCGTCCACCTCGTAGAACCTCATGAGGAGGTTCACCAGCGTGGTCTTGCCGGCACCGGTGGGGCCCACGATGGCGACCTTCTGGCCGGGCTTTGCGGCCGCGCTGAAGTCGTGGATGATCTCACGTGAGGAATCGTAGCCAAAGCGCACGTGGTCGAACTCCACGTTGCCGGCGGCACGCCTGATATGTGCGGTCTTCTCGGACTCGTCGGAGACCTCGTCCTGTGCCAGGAAGTCGAACACGCGGTCAGAGGCTGCAGCCATGGTCTGCACCGACGTCGCCGCCTGGGCTATGGTCTGCAGCGGCTGGGTGAACAGGCGGATGTAGATCATGAAGGCCACCACGGTGCCAAAGCTGATGGTGCCCTCCAGTGCCAAGGCGCCACCCATGATGCACACCACCACGTAGGCGAAGTTGCCGATGAAGGTCATGAGGGGCATCATCATGCCGCTGAGGAAGGCGCTCTTCCAGGCTGCGTCGTACAGCGTGGTGTTGCGCTGGCGGAAGCGCTGGCGCTCGCCTTGCTGACCATTCATGACCTTCACCACGTCCAGGGCGCCCATGACCTCCTCCACCTGGGAGTCAACGCTGGCGAGCGCCCTCTGCTGGCGGGCAAAGTAGGGTTGCGAGCGCTTGATGATGCCCATGGAGAGCCACATGCCGAGAAGTGCCGTGGCAATGCCCGCCAGGGCCATCTGCCAGTTGGTGGCAAACATCACGATTGCCGCACCGACCAACTGCGCCACTCCGATGACCAGCTGCGACACGGACTGGTTGAGGCTCTGGCCCACGGAGTCCACGTCGTTGCTCATGAGCGACAGCGTGTCGCCCTGCGGGGTGGAGTCCAGGTAGCGCAGGGGCAGGCGGTCGATCTTTGCCGTCATGTCGCGACGCATGCCGCGCGTGAGGTCCTGCGTCACGTTCGCCATGATCCAGCCTTGGGCGTAGTTGGCGGCAAATCCCAGCAGGTAGATAAGGGCGAGCGTGGCTCCTATGCGGCCTATGGTCGCGATGTCGATGGTGCCCCCGATGCCCTGGGTTATGAGGTCGCTGATTTGCCCCAGGCGTCCCGGTCCCATGAGGTTCAGGACGGCGCCGGCAACCGCCAGCACGACGGCAAGCAACACCACCTTCGCGTACCGGTGGGCGTAGCGGGCCAGCCTGCCGAGCGCTGAGCCGAGGTCGACCTTCTCGCCCGTGCCCACGGGCATCTCTCCTGGCTTAGGCATGTGCAATCTCCTCCTTGGAAAGCTGCGAGCTGACGATCTCTTGGTAGGTGGGGCAGCTCCGCATGAGCTCGTCGTGCGTGACCTCGTGCCCCGCGTTGCCGTACGACACGTTGCTGGCGACGGTGCCGGCAAAGAGCGTCGTCGTTTGAGGCACGTAGCCTATGCGCTGGTGCAGCTGCGTTGACGTGTACTCTCGCACGTCGTGGCCGTCTACCAGCACCTGTCCGGAGGTGGCATCGAACAGCCTGTCCACCAGCTGCACCAGCGTCGTCTTGCCCGAACCGGTGGCGCCGATGAAGGCCACGGTCTGGCCCGGCTCCGCGCGGAAGCTCACGCCGTCCAGGGCGCGGGCACCGTCATCCGGATAGCTAAAGCTGACGTTGCGGAACTCCACGGTGCCCTTCTCGTCCGTGGTTTCGACGCCCGGTCCATCCTGGACCTGCGGCGTGCGCTCGATGACCTCCATCACGCGGCCTGCCGACACCTGCGCCCTGGGATAGAGGATGAACACCATGGATAGCAGCATGAAGCTCATGATGATCTGGATGGCGTAGTTGCTAAAGACAATCATCTGCGAGAAGAGCGTGAGGCCCGAGCCGTCGGTCAGGCCCTGGATGAGATAGGCGCCTATCCAGTAGATGGCCAGGGTGAGCGCGGAGGACTCCAGCGTCAGGATGGGATTGATCACCGCCGTGGCGCGGTTTGCCACGGTGTTGGTGCGGGTGATCTCCCTGTTCGCGACCGAGAAGCGGTCCTGCTCGTACCGCTCCGCGTTGTAGGCATGAACGGGGCGGATGCCCTGCAGATGCTCCTGCGTCAGGCGGTTGATGTTGTCGGTCAGGCCCTGGATGCGCTGGTAGCGCGGCACGGCGATGGACATAGTGACGCCCAGCACGATGCACAGGGTGACTGCTGCCACCACGGTGGCGCAGGTCCACTGCCAGCCGTAGCCCATGATCTTGACGACGGCCCACACCACCATGATGGGAGCCTTGATGATGGCGGAAAGTCCCATGGACACCAGGGTCTGGATCTGCGTGATGTCGTTGGTGCAGCGGTTGACCAGACTGGCGGCGCCCATCTGGTCCACGTCCGCTTTGGAGAGGTCGAGCGCGTGGTCGAACACCTCCTGGCGCAGCGTGGCGGCAAGCCCGGCGGCCACCTTGTTGCCGTAGTAGGTCGCGGCCACGGTGGACACCATGGAGCTAAGCGCGCAGAGGACCATCATGAGGCCCTGCCACAGGATCGCGTACAGGGAGGAGCCGGCGGTCTCGGCCAGCGTGGTGATGTTGGCCATGTAGTCGGGCAGGGTCAGGTCCAGCCACACCTGCACGACCACGAAGGCCAGGACCACGAGGCACTGCCAGCGCTGCTTCCCGTCAAGGTATTGGAGTGTCTTGAGCATCAGCGCCCCTTCTCGTCGTTTGTAGCTAGTGGTAGAAGTAACAAATAGTAGAAGCTAAATGGGGGAGAAGAGCGTCCTATCGGAACGGATCGTCCTTCTCGCCCGTAACGGCGTGCGCGATCTTCTGGACGAGGCGAGTCAGCTCCTTCTGCTCGGAGGCGTCGAGCACGGCCATCAGCCGGCTGGTGTTCCGGACGGCCTCGAGGTAGCGCTCCTCGCCGAAGGACCTTCCCAAAGGCGTGATGGTCACGATGACGCCGCGTCGGTCGTCGGGGTTTATGTCGCGTGTGACGTAGCCCTTTCGCTGGAGCGCCTTCAAGGTGTTCGCGATGCGTGAGGTGGTCACGTTGAGAGCCTCGGCAAGGTCGGACGGGGCCGCCGAGCCTCCGTGCGACTCCAGGAAGCCCAGCACGCCAATCTCGCCGCGCGACACCTGCGGCGCGTTCGAGAGGCTGCGGCTCTGGATCTGGCCCATCGCACGCGTCACGCGGCCTGCGGGGGAGTTCTCCTCCTGCCGCAGCTGCTGCCTGGTCTTCTCGTCCAAGATGCCTCCAACACGAAGTAGTTTTTACTAGAAGATAGTATTGCCAAACATGGGTACTTCAGGCGAGGCAAACATGAGCTTCACAACGCAACCATCTCTCCCATGGGGCCGCCTGGCAAAGCCTGGCTGGCGGCGAGCAGGCGGATGTCCTTCTCGACGTCTGCCAGGGTGGCGCGCTGCAGCTGGTCCTCGAGCGCGCGCTGCGCCGCCTCAAGCCTGCTGTCCAGGGCGGCGTGGATGTTGCCGCCCACAGGGCACTGCGGGCAGGGGCTCTCGTGGAAGTGGAAGAGCGAGTCCGCGTCGCTTTGGTCCACGGCGTGCCACAGGTCCAAGAGCGTTATCTGATCCAGGGGCCTAGCCAGTGTGATGCCGGTCTTGCCCTTGCTTGAGCTGATGATGCCCGCCTGCTTGAGCATGCCCATGATCGTACGCACCATGACGGGACTCGTGCCGATGCTTCCCGCGAGGAAGGTGCTGGTCACGGGCCTCGTGTCACCAAAGTAGTCTATGGCGCACACCATGTGCGCCGCCATCGTGAGCCTGCTGGTTATCTGCATTCGTTCACCTATTCCGTAACAACAACCTTGCCAAAGCCCTTCGAGCCCTCCAGGAAGCGGTGGGCGTCTGCCATGTGGCCAAGCGAAAAGACCGCTGCGGGTCCGACGTCCACGTCCTTCTCCTCCACGTACGAGACGAGTCCGGCAAGCCGTCCCTCATCCACGTTTCCCGAGTAGAAGCTGGTGAGAAAGCCGTTGCTCGGCAGGTCGACGATGGGGTCGAAGTCCTCCATGTACCATACGCCGCCCAGCTGGCCTGTGCTGCAGACGATGCCACCCGCAGACACATGGCTGCACGTGTCCCTAAGGGTTGCCGGTCCTACAAGCTCCAGGACACGCTGGTAGGGACGACCCTCCACCTGCAGCGTCCCGTCCAGGTCAAGCACCGTGTCGTCGTATCCGCCCTTGAGCAGCAGGCCTGTGCGCGCCTCGCTGCGGGTGGTGCCCACAAGGTGCAGCCCCGGAGCCATGGAGCGAGCCAGCTTCGCGAACGCCATGCCAACGCCACTGGTTGCGCCGCGTACGAGGACCGTCTGCCCTGCCTCCAGGTGCAGGTTGAGGAGGGAGCCGTAGGCGGTGTAGCAGGTCTCGGGGATGGCCGCGAGAGCTTCCCAAGGGAGGCTCGACTCGATGGGATGGATTTGCTCGTTGGGGAGAAGTGCGTAGTCCGCATAGCTGCCATCGAAGGCGCGGCCCATCTCGCCCATGATGGAGACCACCTCCTGGCCCACGGGCAGACGTGAGGGGTCGGTCGTTGCCGCGACCTCGCCCACGCACTCGATTCCGAGGACCCGCGGGAGGCGTACCGAGGGCGAGAGCCCCTGGCGCGTGAACACCTCGGAGTGGTTGAGGCCGCGAGCACGTACGCGCCCGCGCGACCATCCCGGCCTCAATGCGGGTACGGGGCGCCGCTCTAGACGCAGGACCTCGGGTCCGCCGGCCTCGTGTACCACGATGGCACGCATAGATTCGGGAATGGAAGTTGCCATCGAAAGACCTCCTCTGATCGTTACCTTGCGAGTGCCGCCCTAGCCCGCGCCGCGCCGCTGTGACCGCAGGCGCACAGCTGGTCGTCCGGCAAGTCGCAGGTGTGACGCTGGCGTGAGACCAGCTGCTCGACGAACTCCGTCGCGGGATTCGCCAGAATCTCCTCGGGCGCGCCGTATTGCTGGACCTTGCCGCCGTCGAGCACCAGCACGCGGGTACCCAGGCGCAGCGCCTCGCCGATGTCGTGGGTCACGAACATCACGGTGATGCCGGTCTCGTGGTGAATGCGGGAGATTTCCGCCTGCAGCTGAGCGCGGGTGATCTCGTCCACGGCGCCGAACGGCTCGTCCATCAGCAGGATGTCCGGCGACGCGGCCAGGGCGCGCGCGATGCCCACGCGCTGCTGCTGGCCGCCCGAGAGCTCGGACGGGTAGCGCTCCAGCAGGTCGTCGGAGAGCCCCACGATGTCCATCCACTTACGCACCGCCTTGTGCGTGCGCTCGTGGTCGCGCTTGTTCAGCAGGTTGGGCACGTAGGAGATGTTGTCCTCCACCGTCATGTGGGGGAACAGCACGCTGCCCTGGATGGCGTAGCCGATGTTGCGGCGCAGCTGGATGGGGTCCACGTCGCGGACGTCGCGCCCATTGACCAGCACGTCTCCCGAAGTGGGCTCCATCAGGCGGTTCACCATCTTGAGCGCCGTGGTCTTGCCGCTGCCGGAGGAGCCGATCATGGTGACGAACTCGCCCCTGGGGACCTTGAGAGCCAGGTGCTCAAGCACGTCCTTCTCGCCATAGGACTTGCAGATGTCGCGATACTCGATAGCGACGTCGTTGGTCGTCGTGGTGTTCATCAGATCAGTCCCTTCGAGCTGAGAAACTCCTCGGCCACGGTCTTGGGGTCCCTGCCTTCCTCTTCCACCTCATAGTTCATGCGTGCCATGTCCTGCTCGGAGATGGTGCCCTGGAGCTTCTCCAGCACGTCGCGCAGTTCGGGGTGCTGCTGCAATACCTGGTTGCGCACGACGTTGCCGCACTGGTAGGAGGGGAAGAAGCCCTTGTCGTCGGTGAGGACTGTGGCGTCTGCGGTGCTCAGCTTGCCGTCGGTGGTAAAGATCACGATGGCATCGACGCTGCCTTGGGCCAGCGCGTCGTACTTGAGGCCGATGTCCATCTGCATGGTGCTGCCAAAGCTCATGCCATAGGTGTTGCAGAGGGCATCGTAGCCGTCATCCCGCTCGAAGAAGTCTGCCTCAGCGCCTAAGGTCAGTTGGTCTGCCACGCGGGCCAGGTCCGAGTAGGTCTTGAGGTCGTACTTCTCGGCGACGTCCTTGCGCACGGCTATGCCGTATGTGTTGCCAAAGCCGTACATCCCCACCCAGCTCATGTCAAGGTTCTGGTAGCCTGCCTGCAGCTGGTCGAACTCGTCCTCGGAGTAGGTGCCCTCGTTCTTGAGGACCATCGCCCAACCGGTGCCCGTGTACTCCGGGTACAGGTCGAACTGGCCGGATTCCATGGCGGGCTCGATGTTGGAGGTACCGCCACCCACGCCCTCGGTGAGCTCCACCTTAAGGTTGGTGTCGTGCTCGATGAGCATCTTGAGGGCTTCGCCCATCACGTACTGCTCGGTCATGGGCTTGGTGGCCACGTGGATGGTGTCGCTGGCCCCGGCGAGCATCCCCGGTACGGTTACACCCAACGCCACGGCTGCACATGCCGCCGCGGCACCGATGGCCAGCCTACGGTTGGTGCGGCGCGCCTTGGCACCGCGCATCTGCATGCGCTTCTCGGCAAAGCCGAGAATGGCATCTACTACCAGGGCAAGCACGGCAATGAGAAGGCTGCCTGCCATGGTCATGGCGGCGTTGTTGGTGGTGATGCCTCGGTAGATGGCCACGCCCAGGCCGCCCGCACCGATGAACGACGCGATGCCGCCAAGCGCGATGGTCATGGTGACCATGTTGCGGATGCCGCTCATGATAACGGGCAGGGCCAGCGGCAGCTGCACGCGCACGAGCGTCTGCATGCGCGTGCCGCCCATGCCCTTGGCGGCCTCCATGATGGCGGGGTCCACGTTGGTCATGCCCGTGTAGGTGGAGCGCACCATGGGCAGCAGCGCGTAGACGGTAAGCGCGATGATGGCCGTCGCGTCACCCACGCCGCTGAAGGGGATGAGAAAGCCCAGCATGCTGATGGACGGGATGGTGTACAGGAAGTTCACGACAGCCAACGTGGGTTTGGCCGCTTTCTGGTACTCGCTGATGAGGATGCCGGCGATGCCGCCAAACACGATGGCGATAAGGATGGCAACCAGGCATATCTCCACGTGCTCCAAGAGCAGGCCCGAGAAGAAGTCCCAGCGTTGGACGAGCAGGTCCCACATCTGTTGCAGCATCTATCCTCTCCTTACTATGGCCTTGACGGGGCAGTTCTCGAAGCACAGTCCGCAATGCAGGCAGTGCTCCTGGGCTATGACGAAGGGCTTGCCCGGGGTGATGCACTGCTGCGGGCAGTTGCGTGCGCACGTGCCGCAGCCGATGCAGGCGTCGGTAATCTGGAAGCCCTGCACGTGCACGGGCACGCCTCCCAGCGAGAAGGTCTGACGATAGATGGGGGAGACCCCCAGGTCGAAGATCTCAATGCAGCCGTTGTCGATCACGAAGGGGTCCAGGACGTAGCGCGACTGGCCGGGATACACGTCGTTCATCGACGGGTTCTGGTCAAAGATGCGGTCGATCCAGGCGTGCGGGTCGTCGGTGACGAAGTGCGCCTTGCCCGCCAGGCGCACCATCTTGTAGTCGCGCGTCATGCCCACGATGGCCACATGCGCCTCGCGCATCAACTGCGCATGGAAGTCCTTGCCGCGCGAGGTGCAGAAGTAAAGCGCACCCTTGCCCACGAGCATCACGTCGATGATGCGGATCTGTGGGTGGCCCTCTGCGTCTACCGTTGCGAACGAGATGTCCCTGATCTCGCGAAGCGTCTGTAGGCAGTCCTGTGCATCCATTATGGTTCCTCTCCCTTGGCTTACATGTAATATATGTTGTGACATGAAACGTGTCAAGAAGAATTTGACACGTTTGGTAGTATTGCCACAACAAGCACGGCGACAGGTGAATGCGAACGGAGGAATCCGATGAAGAAGGACATGACACGGGACGAGCGGAGGCTTTGGCTCATCCGTGCGTTCTGCAACGAGAGGCGCAGCTGGGGTGCAGACGTTCCCGAGATACCTGCAGACGAGGAGGGCCAGCGCCTGCTGCTGCGGGCCCTCGTGAACGTGCGCCCGCCCGAGCCGGCCGATCCCGAGCTGCTGCGTGTGCAGGACGCGTACCTACGGGAACGCCTGGTCGAGTGCGGCGGGGCCGTGGGCGAGAACGACGTGTCCTTTTCGCCCGAGGGCATCGCCGTGTGGCGCGGCGACATTACCCGGCTTGCGGCGGACGGCATCGTCAACGCGGCCAACAGCCAGATGCTGGGCTGCTTCGTGCCCAACCACCGCTGCATCGACAATGCCATCCACACCTACGCAGGCATCCAGCTGCGACTGGCGTGCGCGCGCCAGATGGCGGCGCAAGGCCACGAGGAGCCCACCGGCGTCGCGCGCATCACGCCTGGCTACAACCTGCCGGCGGCGCACGTGCTGCATACGGTGGGGCCCATCGTGGGAAGCGTGCGTCCGTCGCGGCGGGACCGTGAGCTCTTGGCCAGCTGCTACACGTCCTGCCTGGAGCTGGCGCGCGAGCGGGGGCTTGCCAGCGTGGCGTTCTGCTGCATATCGACGGGGGAGTTCGGCTATCCCAACCGCGATGCGGCGCAGGTGGCCGTAGCCGCGGTGCGCGACTGGAAGAGACAGACCGACAGCCAGATGAGGGTGATATTTGATGTATTCAAGCCAGTGGACCACGACATCTACCGGGAGCTTCTCGGAGTGCGTGGATAGGATTACGGATGCGGTGCGCGATGCCGACGCCGTGCTGGTGGGTGCCGGTGCAGGCCTCTCGGCTGCGGCGGGCTTCTCGTACGCAGGGAAGCGCTTCGACGACAACTTCGCGGACTTCCGCGCCGCATATGGCATAACGGACATGTACGCGGGCGGCTTCTACCCCTTCCCGGACCAGGAGACCTACTGGGCCTGGTGGAGCCGTATGATCTGGCTCAACCGCTACGCCTGTCCCGTGGGTCAGCCCTACCAGGCCTTGGTGGAGATGCTGCACGGCCGCGACTACTTTGTGCTGACCACCAACGTGGACCACCAGTTCCAGCGCGCGGGAATCGAGCGCGACCGTCTGTTCTACACGCAGGGCGACTACGGCCTGCTGCAGTGCTCCAAGCCCTGCCACCAAGCCACCTACGACAACGAGGACATCGTCCGCCAGATGGTGGAGCGGCAGCGCGACCTGCGCGTGCCTACGGAGCTGGTGCCGCGCTGCCCGCGTTGCGGCGAGCCCATGGTTCCCAACCTGCGCAGCGACGACGCCTTCGTGGAGGACGAGGGCTGGCACGCCGCTGCCCGGCGCTACGACGCGTTCCTACACAGACACCGCCGCGACCGCCTGGTCTACCTGGAGCTGGGCGTGGGCGGCAACACGCCGGGCATCATCAAGTACCCGTTCTGGCAGTTCACAGCGAGGAACCGCCATGCCACCTACGTGCAGCTCAACAAAGGGGAGACGCTCGTCCCCGCCGAGCTGGGCGAAAGGAGCGTCGTCCTGGACTGCGACGCCGCCGAGGCGCTAGCAGCCGTTCGCGAGCGGCTGGGGTAGAAACCCCGGGTATGTCTAGCCATTCCTGGGGTAGAACCGCCGTTTGTCTCGCCATACCCTTGTTAGTGGGACGAAGATGATAAAATATCGATAAGATAACGATACGCCAGGAGGTGCTCATGAACATCCGTCCCATCTCTGACCTGCGCAATCATTACTCAGACGTCGAGAAGGACGTCGAGGAGCATGGTCCCGTCTTTCTCACGAAGAATGGCTATGGTTCGATGGTGGTCATGTCAATCGACCAGTTTGACCGGATCAACGGATCGGTCGATGCTGCTCTCGACGAGGCCGATGTGCAGGCTTCGATGACGTCGCTGCACTATACGCATGAGGAGGTCTTCGGCTCGATTCGGGAGGGGCTTAATGCCAAGCGCGCCTGACGGGGTCGACAAGAGCTACGAGCTGAGATACCTGCCCCTTTTCTGGGATGACCTCAACTCGGCTGTTACGTACATCGCGACCCAATTGAAAAACCCAGCAGCTGCGGAGAACCTGTTGGACCAGACTGAACGGGCGATTTTGGAGCATGCCAAGCGACCTGCCTTCGGAACCGTGTATCGTCGGTCGGACGGGAGGCAGGCCTATTACTGGCTCCCAATCGGGAACTATATGGTGTTTTACGTAGTCGAAGGCAACGCGATGGAGGTTCGCCGCTTCCTCCTCGGCAGCAGGGACCTCACCAGGATGTCACTTTGAGGCTCCGGAAATAGTCTTGTCTGAAGCTCCAAGAGTTTCTACAATTTCTATTTTTTCTAAAATTTCTACATCCTCTATAATTTCTACTGTCGAGTATAGAGGAGGAGTCATGCCGAGCCAGCAAAGACTTGTCAATCCGTTCAAGCCCACGGCGGGCATGACGCCTCCGGTGCTCATCGGCCGCGAGGTCGTGATCGATGATTTCATGGATGGCTTGGACGAGGGCCCAGGTGCACCTGGCCGCCTGATGCGAATCACGGGACCGCGCGGATCGGGAAAGACCGTTCTTCTCACCCAGCTGGGTGACATTGCCAACGACCGTGGTTGGACGGTGGTGAACGTCTCGGGTAGGGAGCCGCTCTGTGCCTCGATTCAGGAGCAGCTTGCCCATGACGCACGCATTAGGTCACTCGACATAAAGATCTCGCTGCCCATCGTTTCGGCTGAGGCGCATTTGGGCGGGGCAGCCGAGGAGCTGTTGTTCCGGGAAGTGCTGTCCCGTGCGACGCGCTCGCTCACAAATCACGGCTCGGGCTTGCTGATAACCGTGGATGAGGTGCAGGATGCCTCTCACGACGAGATGGCCACCATAGCCACGAGCGTTCAGTACATGATTCGCGAGCAGCAGGACATCGGCCTGCTGTTTGCGGGCATCACTACGGGGGCACTCGACCTCCTGAACGGCGAGGGGATCACGTTCCTGCGTCGTGCAAAGGCGGAGGAGCTCGCCAGCATCCCGACGGATGAGGTCGCCCAGGCGCTCAGAAAGACAATCGAGGTGTCGGGCCTGCGAATTGGCGACGGCGCGCTGTCCTACGCAGCCGCGCAGTCGCATGGCTATGCGTATCTGATTCAGCTTGTTGGCTACTATGTCTGGCGAGAAGGACGTCGACATGCGCAAGACTCCGTCACCATCACGCTGGCGGATGCCAAACGTGGCTCGGAGGTTGCGCTCCAAGAGTTTGGTTCTTCGGTTCTGGAGACAGCCATATCTGGGCTGACGAAGCCCTCCGTGGACTACCTGCTGGCCATGACCGAGGACGAAGGAGCATCGTCTACGTCCGAGATTGCCCAACGTATGGGCATGCCGGCATCAAGCGCCAACACGTATCGTAGGATTCTGATCGAGCGGCAGATCATTGAGAGTACCGCGCCGGGATTCGTCGCGTTTTCCATCCCGTTCATGCGCGAGTACCTGCTGCAGCACCGTGCTGACATCCTTGCTCGTTACGGGGCGTAATCACTGCTCGAGCGTGGCCCGCAGCTGTTCCAGAAACGCCTCGCACGCGGGCGAGAAGATCCTGTGCCGCTTCCACGCAACGACGGACCCAGTGGTGAGCTGCGGCTCCAGCGGCAAGAAGCGCAGCGCGCTCGTCTGCAGCCCCAGCAGGTGGTTGATGCCCAGGGCGCACACGCCGCCGGTCTCGACCAGAAGTGACGCGTTGCCTATGAGGCCGAAGGTGCCTACCACGTTCAGGCGTCCGGACGTCACGAGGCCACCCGACCACGCCGCGAGGTCGAAGGACCGGTGCGTTGTGCGCGAGTTCACGAGCAGCGGCATCTGCACCAGGGTCTGCGGCGTCACGACGTCCAACCTTGTCCAGGGGCTTCGCGTTCCCACGATGACGCCCACGGTGTCGCGCGCGGGCAACTCCAGGTGGTCGTACTTCCGCACGTCCACGGGCTCGATCATCAGCGCGAAGTCCACGAGGTCGCGCTCCAGGCGCTCCTCCACGGCGTCGGCGTTGCCGGTGTAGAGCTGGCAGGTCACGCGGGGGTGGTTGCGGCGCAGTTCGGCAAAGGCGTCGGTCCGCACGCGCATGGCTTGGGTCTCGCCCGCGCCGATGCGGACGAGGCCCGCGACCTCCCGCTTGGTGCCCATCTCGTCCTCGGTCTGCTGCACCAAGCTGCAGGATCTCCTCGGCGCGCTGGCGCAGGCGCATCCCGTTCGCAGTCAGCATAGTCGCACGGTTTGTGCGCATGAAGAGGGTGCAGCCCAGCTCGCGCTCGAGGTCTGTCATCTGGCGCGACAGCGTGGGCTGCGTCACGTGCAGGACGTTGGCGGCCTCGGTCATGTTCTGCTCCCGCGCGACGTCGAGGAAGTACTTCAGGGTTCGTAGCTCCATGGTTGCGCCTCACAACGATTGGTGACGGGCAAAGCGGCTCTGCAGGCTTCGACGAGAGTGGCTAATGTTACTTACGAGCCTTGCGGTAACGGCGGTCCCTCGTCGAGCCGGTTGCCTCGAGCCTGCCCTCATTGGCAAGGGCGTTCAGATGCGAACTGGCTGTTCTCGGCGTAACGCCTGCCCGCTCCGCCACGTCGCGTACGGTCGTCTCGGCATCGTTTGCAACGAGTTCCATGATGATGTCGTTCACGCCAATCCTCGTGTTGGTCTCCCCTGCGGGTCGATTGTGCGGGTCTCTAGGTATCCAGGCGCGAAACACGTCGCCGTCCTCAAGTAAGGGGTCTCCGCCAAGGAACGGCTTCGAGTATCTGTAGAGATTTCTCGTCCCGCTGCCAAGCTCCTCGGCAAGGCCGACCTGTGCGAAGACGGACGCAATAAGAGGATTCTTGGAGACGGGGCTGAAGTCGTCCAGTCGTATCCGACCTTGGAAGAAGGTCCGGCTTGCGTTGCGAGTTCTTATGCCGTCTCGACTGATCTCAAGCTGGGCGGCGGTTGGGCTGGAGTACTCACGGTGGATGAGCATGTTCGAGACCAGCTCCCGGCATACGATGCTCCGAACGCTTACTCGAACACCCCCTTCCAGATGGAACGGGTCGGGAAGGTATTGCTCGCAAAAGGTCATGAGTTGCTTGTACGCGTCAATCAGATTAGTGGAAGTAGACAGCCTGTCATCATAGCGATCGGTGTTCTCTACGCGCAGCAGCGCGTCAGTTCGATAGGAGGGCGCGATGGAGCGAATAACGTCATCGGGACCAAAGAGGAGGCCTGCGGCCAATGTGAGCCCCTTCTCGCCGGTCGCGTAGTTGCGTTGCCAGAGTCCGGCACTCCGTAGGAGCTCTGAGTCCGAGAGCTCTCCCCAAGGATGTCCTGGCCGACGAAGGATTGCCATGTTGCGAGCCTGGGCGATGAGTGTGGGGTCCAAGTCTTCTATGGAAAGATAGGGATACACCCGACGTTCGGAGCCCACTCCGCTTTTTCGCAGGTAGAGCTGGGTTAGTTGACCTCCCCCGCGTATTGCCACATCGGCATCGGCCACCCGGTCGTAGACGGTGCCCTTATAGCTGTGGACGTCGGGGCTCATGGGAACCCACACTCGGACGACGGCCTTTCCCTGGCACCTTACGGCTTCGGTCTCGACCGTTACGATAGGCGAGAAAAGCTTGGGATTACATACGACATTGGCAATGTTGCGCTGAACGGAAAGGGTGCTTGCCTCGGGTATGCCGAGCACTTCTCCATCGTCGGCAACACCCAGATAGATGTTGCCTCCCATATGGTTCGCGAAGGAGCAGATTGTCTCGAACGTGTCGTTTTTCCGGCCTTCCTCCGCAACGCTTCAATTCGCACGTTGCTAACTCACCGGAACTGATTCTCTCGATTAGGGTCTTCTCATCCATCGGATCCCCTTTCGCGAAACATTTTAGGAAACTATAGCAGCATTTTCCTGAAATACTTCTCAAAACAATGTGTCAAAGCTTGAGCGTCGCCAGCCCCTGACCATTCTCGCTTGGATATCGAGCGAGATATCTCGTGTCTGGCATGTAGGACATGCATTCCAAACTCGCGTACATAGGCATTTCACATTGCGCGACGTAGACACTACCGTTGTAGGCGAGGAGCCGCGGCAAAGGATACTGCGGGCGTGATGGAGGTGCCCATGGGACGGGTTCTGGTTCTGTACTACAGCTGGTCGAACGGTAACACGGAGTGCGTGCCGCAGGAGCTGGCCGACGCCTGTGACGCCGACGTCGAGCGCATCGAGACCGTCGATCCCTATCCCAAGGACTACGACGGTACGGTGAACCAGGCAAAGCGCGAGGTGGAGGCGGGCTTCGAGCCCGAGCTTGAGCCCCTGGCGCACGACTCGGCCGACTATGACGTGATTGCGGTGGGCACGCCCACCTGGTGGTACACTATGGCACCTGCCGTCCGTACGCTCCTGCACGCGCGGGACTGGCGCGGCAAGGTCGTCGTGCCCTTCTCGACCTGTGCCGGATGGGCGGGCACCACGCTGGATGATGTCAGCGAGCTGGCAGAAGGCGCTCAGGTGGCAGAGCCCTTGGAGGTCACGTTTGCCTCCGACGGCGGCTCGCGCATGGCGACGGACCCTCGCAAGGTTACGGACTGGGCTGGCCGCGTGGCCACCTTGGCAAAGGAGAGGAACTAAGATGAAGCAGACCGCAGGCAGGGACGTGCTCGGAGAGTTTGCCCCCATGTTCGCCCACCTCAACGACGACGTGCTCTTTGGCGAGGTGTGGGACCAGGAGGCCATCTCGACCAAGACCAAGTGCATCGTCACCATGACAGCGCTCATCTCGCAGGGCATCGCCGACAGCTCGCTGCGCCACCATATGGAGAACGCGCGCAAAAACGGCGTCACGCGCGAAGAGGCGGCGGCCATCATCACGCATGCCACCATGTACAGCGGCTGGCCCAAGGGCTGGGCGGCCTTCCGCCTCGCCAAGGAGGTCTGGACGGACGACGAGGAGCCTGCGGGCGAGAAGGGCGTGCGCATTGCCGAACCGTCTGGCCTTTCCAAAGAGTTCCCCAAGGGCGTGCCCAATGACGCCTACGCCCAGTACTTTGTGGGCAACAGCTGGGTGGCCCCGCTGGGTGACCCGCAGCTGGGTGCCACCAACGTCACCTTCGAGCCGGGCTGCCGCAACAACTGGCACATCCACCACAAGGGCGGCCAGGTGCTCGTCTGCATCGCCGGCCGCGGTTGGTACCAGGAGTGGGGTAAGCCCGCGCAGGAGCTTAGGCCCGGTGACGTCGTGAGCATCCAGCCCGAGGTCAAGCACTGGCATGGTGCCGCGGCGGATTCCTGGTTCCAGCACATCGCGTTGGCCGTGCCTGCCGAGGGCGCCAGCGCCGAGTGGCTGGAGCCCGTTGACGCCCAGGCGTACGAGCAGCTTGGCTAGAGCCGTGCGGAGGGGGCTGCGCCGCGGCCTCAAGGTCATGGTCGACGTGGCCATGCTTCTGGATCTGGTACTCCTCGTGGCGCGCTCGCTCACGGGAAGCGCCGTCCACGAGTGGTTGGGCATCGGCTTCTTTGCGCTTGCCGTCGCGCACAACCTCCTCAACCGCACCTGGTGGAAGACGCTTGGCAGGGGACGGTGGACGCCTCTGAGGGCCGTGGTCGTCGTCCCCATCGTATTGCTTGTGGTTGTCTGTGTGGCGCTGCTGCTCACAGTCGGGCCGCTCACGACGGCGCTGCCCCTGCGCCTGCCAAGCCCCCTGGGCCTGTGGCGGTCGCGCTCCGTCCACGCGGGGCTCGCGTGTTGGATGTACGTGCTGGCCCAGCTCCACGTGGGAACGCATTGCGGGCGCGGCGTGCAGGCCTGGTGGAGAGGGGCGTGGCCCCTGGCGCGAGCGACCGCGCTTGTGGGATGCGCCGTTCTTCTCGCCCTGGGGTCATACGACTTTGTGGTCATGGGATTCCCCGTGCACCTTGCGTTTGCGTACGGGTTTGCGGGCGTCGCCGTTGACGCGCCCGTCGCGTACGGGGTGCTCGAGGTGCTGCTGGCGGGCCTTCCCCTTGTGTTTGCTGGTGCGTTGGCTCGCGTGTTGTCAGGTCGCGGCGCCCGTTCGGGTGGCGGCGCTGCTCGAGAGGATCGGAGAGAGGCATGAAGAACCAGATTGGCATCACCCGCAGGGATTTTGTCACGGGCACGCTCGCGCTTGTTGCCGGGCTGGGCCTCTCGGCGTGCGCAAGCGGCGGTTCCACCCAGACGGGCGGCGGTTCCGGCTCCTCACAGTCCGCGGCTGACGACTCCGGATCCAGCCACGGGGCAGAGGGGCACGGAGACTCCCACAAGGTCCTGGTGGCGTACTTCTCCGCGCAGGGGCACACCAAGCGGGTCGCGGAACGCATCGCCAAGGACATGGACGGCGACACGTTCGAGGTCGTTCCTGAGCAGGCATACAGCGACGACGACCTCGACTACAACGACGATGACAGCCGCGTCTCGAAGGAGTACCAGGACGAGAGCCTGCGCGACATTGCGCTCAAAGCGACGATGCCGGATGACTGGTCCGAGTACGACGTGGTCTTCGCGGGGTACCCCATCTGGTGGTATGACTACGCGTGGCCAATCAGACGCTTCGCGAGCGACAACGACTTTGCGAGCAAGACGGTGATTCCGTTCTGTACCTCGATCTCCTCGGGTGTGGGCAGCTCCGCGAAGAATCTTGCCGCGGTTGCGGGGACTGGCGACTGGCAGGACGGCCAGCGCTTTGGGGAGAACGCAGGCGACGACGAGGTGGACAACTGGGTGAGCGGGCTCGGCCTGTAGCGCGCAACATGTCAGATGCCAGGAGAAAGGCAAGGGGAGAAGCGCTATGGAGTACACGACACTTTCCAACGGAGTCCAGATGCCCATGCTGGGCTATGGGGTCTTCCAGATTGACAACGCACAGACCGAGGCATGCGTGGCGGATGCCATCGACTGTGGCTATCGCCTCATTGACACGGCGCAGGCATATGGCAACGAGGAGGGCGTTGGTACCGCAATCGCAAGGTCGGGCGTCTCGCGTGACGAGCTCTTCATCACGAGCAAGGTGTGGGTGTCCAACTACGGTGACGGCAACGCCATGCGCTCGATAGATGCCTCTCTCAGGAAGCTGGGGACAGACCACCTCGATCTGATGCTCCTGCACCAGGCCTATGGTGACTACTACGGTGCCTATCGCGACCTCGAAAAGGCCTACAAGCAGGGCAAGGTTCGCGCCATCGGCGTCAGCAACTTCGATGTTAACCGGATCCTGGACATCTGCACCTTTGCGAAGGTCAAGCCCATGGTCAACCAGATCGAGACGCACGTCTACTGGCAGCAGCGCGAGAACCACGAGGTTATGCAGGAGCTCGGCGTTGCACATGAGGCCTGGGGCCCCTTTGCCGAGGGTGCCAACGGGTTCTTCAGGGATCCCACCCTCACGGCGATCGGCCAGAAGTACGGTCATGGCGTTGGTCAGGTGGCGCTTCGCTACCTCATGGACCTGGGTGTCATTGTCATCCCCAAGTCCACGCACAAGGAGCGTATGGCACAGAACATCGACGTGTTCGACTTCCGGCTTTCCGACGAGGACCGCAGGCAGATCGCTGCGATGGATGACAATAGGTCCATCATCTTCGACCACCGCAACCCCAAGGTGATTGCCGGTCTCATGAAGTGGTTCGAGAATGCGCCCAAGCAGGCATAGTGACGGCAAGGCATCAGCGACGATAACCACGAGAGACGGAGAGTACCATGCAATACCTGACCATGAATGACGGAAACAAGATTCCCCAGCTTGGCTACGGAACCTTCCAGATGTCCTCTGCCGAGGTGGAGGCACACCTGCCTGAGGCCATCGCCGCCGGCTACACTCACATCGACACGGCGAACGCCTACTACAACGAGGTGGCTGTGGGCAAGGCCATCAAGGCTTCCGGTGCCAAGCGAGGGGACCTCTTTGTGACCTCCAAGCTCTTCCCCCAGGACTACCCGTACAAGAAGTGCAAGGCCGCAATAGACGCAACGCTTGGGCGCCTGGGCCTCGACTACCTGGACCTGCTGCTCTTCCACCAGCCCTACGGCGAGTACGTTGACGGCTGGCGTGCCATGGAGGAGGCCGTCAAGGAGGGCAAGGTCCGCTCCATCGGCCTCTCCAACTTCAACGATCGCAAGGTCAAGGAGATTCTCCTCGAGGCCACGATCAAGCCTGCCGTTATCCAGGTGGAGATCAACCCACGCTCGAACCAGCACCAGCTCAAGTCGGTCTTTGCCGATGAGCACTTCGTGTGGGAGGGCTGGTATCCCCTGGGACACGGCGACAAGAAGCTGCTGAGCCTCCCCGTGTTCGAGGGCATTGCCGAGAGGTACGGCAAGTCCGTGGCGCAGGTCATCCTGCGCTGGCACATGCAGGAGGGCAACATCGTGTTTCCCAAGACGCTCAACCCACAGCACATGGCCGACAATGCGAACATATTCGACTTCGAGCTCACCGATGAAGAGATGGCGGCAATCAACCGGATTCCCCAGAAGCCGTACTATCGTGTTCCCGACGAGGCTCCCGCATGGGTCTGGGGTCCCAACGACTACTCCCAGCAGGCATGAGACAAAGGGACAGTCCCTTTGTCTCATCCAAGACGGCTCAATCGCGGAGTGCCGCAGCGAGCGCAATCAGAGCTTCCTCCTCGTCAGGACCATCCGCACCGATAATCACCTCATCATTGCAGTTGATGAAGGGTGATGAGGGAGTCGAGCTGATAGAAAATGTTGCCGATTGCCTCCTGCTCGCCAAGCTCAGGAAGCATGAGGGACATCGACTTCATCTTCGCGAAGTCGATGCTTTCGACCGTCGTGCCGGTCTTTCCGCACTCAAGAAGTAGACTCTTCGTACGGGCCTTGAGATGCTGCATGAGCCAGAGAGAAGAGCACCCTTCATCAGCGTAAGCTGGACTTGCTCCAAAAGGTCAAGAAGTCCCTGCTCGAGAGGATGTTCGTCTAGACAGTCAGAAGGAGGATTGGTATGGATCGCAAGACGCTCGTAGAGGAATCGATTCACTCGGGCGAGATGGAAGGCGCCTACGTTTCCGCGGAATTCCGCAAGGACGCCGACGAGTACGTGAAGGGCAACATTCCCATAGAGGACCTCATGCGACGCACGAAGCGGCGCTGGGACCCAAAGCGCAAGAAGGGTGCACCCCATGCCGGATGAGTTCGTGGATCCCTACATCGACCCGGAGACGGGGGTACTCCGCAATCTCGTTGGTGCGACCTCGTACGACGAGCTGGCCAACGCCGAGGGGGAACTCGTATCATCCCGCGCTGCCGAGTTCGTGAGCAAGTTCTCGCCTCACGTCGTAGGGACGCTTGACGACCTGAAGATCATCCACCATTACCTGTTCCAGGACATCTACGACTGGGCCGGGGAGATCAGGACTGTGGAGATACGGAAGAACGAGGAGGGGTCGCAGTTTTTTCTCCCGTCGGTGAACATACCCATGGGTATTGTCTGGTCCCTGTCCGAGTTGGAGAAGGATGACCACTTGAGAGGAATGGGACGTGACGAGTTCGCACGACGTCTCGCCTACCACTACGACAACTACAACTTCGTGCATCCCTTTCGTGAGGGGAATGGTCGCACGCAGAGGCTCTTCTGGACACTCGTGTGCCACGATGCGGGATACGACCTCATGTGGAGGTCGGTGTCGGGCGAGGAGAACGACCGGGCCAGCCGCGACGCGGCGGAGGAACGCGACTACGGCGGCCTCATCGACATGTTCTTGAGGATCGCCATTCCGTGTGACCCTAAGATTCCCCTCAACGCGGGGCTTGTGGATGCCAGGCACCTTAATGGATGAGCCAACGGCCCATTATCAGAAACAAGGAAATCGGGTAGGTTAGATGGCTGACACATTCAAATCCGAAGCCGCCTTCGAGGACGCGGTCGTGCAGCGCCTCAAGTCCTACGGCTGGACGGGCGGTGTCCTTCACAATCCCACCGAGCAGGATCTGCTGAACAACTGGGCCCATATCCTCTACGAGAACAACAAGGGCATCGACCAGCTCAATAGTTGCCCGCTCACGCAGGGCGAGATGGGACAGCTCATGAAGCAGATCACGGCCCTGCGCACTCCCATGCGTCTAAACAGCTTCATCAACGGCAGAAGTGTCTTCATCACCCGCGACAACCCCGACGATACCCTGCACTTCGGTCGTGAGGTGAGCCTCTACGTCTACGACCGACATGACATCGCTGGCGGCAGGAGCGTCTACCAGATTGCCGAGCAGCCCGTCTTCGCTGCTAAGTCGGCCCGGCTCAACAGCCAGCGCGGCGACCTGACCCTGCTTATCAACGGGATGCCGCTCATCCACGTGGAGCTCAAGCGCAGCGGGATTCCGGTGACCTAGGCCTGCAACCAAATAGAGAAGTACGCTCACGAGGGCGTCTTCACCGGGCTCTTCTCGCTCGTGCAAGTCTTCGTGGCCATGGAGCCGGCGGAGACTCTCTACTTCGCCAACCCGGGCGAAGGTAGCGACTTCTCCCTCTTCCGTTTCCACTGGGCCGACTTCAACAACGAGCCCATGAACGACTGGGCCGACGTCATCGCCAATCTGCTCTCCATCCCCATGGCCCACCAGCTCATCGGCTTTTACTCAGTCGCCGACGAGAAGGACGCCACACTCAAGGTCATGCGCAGCTACCAGTTCTATGCTGCCTCCGCCATATCGGACAGGGTGGCCCGGGCGACCTGGGACAGGCAGGGCGCGTGCGGTGGCTACGTGTGGCACACGACGGGCTCCGGCAAGACCATGACGAGCTTCAAAAGCGCCCAGCTCATCGCCGACTCCCACGACGCCGACAAGGTCATATTCCTGGTCGACCGCATAGAGCTGGGTACGCAGTCGCTGGACGAGTACCGCAGCTTCGCAGACGACTCCATGAGCGTGCAGGCCACAGAGGACACCGATGTTCTCAGGGCAAAGCTCAAGAGCGACGACCCGGCCGATACCCTGATCGTGACCTCGATTCAGAAGATGAGCAATATCCACAAACACGACAAAGGCCTTACCGCCCGCGACCTTGAGCTCATTCGTGAGAAGCGGATGGTCTTCATCGTGGATGAGTGCCACCGGTCTACCTTCGGAGACATGATGCAGACGATCCGGCGGACCTTCCCCACGGCCATGCTCTTCGGCTTCACGGGCACGCCCATCTAGGACGAGAACCAGCGCAAGCTCAACACGACCATGGACGTCTTCGGCGACGAGCTGCACCGCTACAGCATCGCCGACGGCATCCGCGACCACAACGTGCTGGCCTTCGACCCCTATATGGTGTGCACCTTCAAGGACCGCAACCTGCGCCGGGAGGTGGCGCTCGAGAAGGCCCGAGCCGACAGCGAGTCCGTGGCCCTTGCCAACCCCAAGAAGCGCGAGGCCTATCTGCGCTACATGGACCCTTCGAAGGTTCCCATGGCGGGGCACCTGCTGCCCGACGGCACTTACGACCCCGGCATCGAGGACTACGTCCCCAAGAGCCAGTATGCGGGTGTCGACGGGGCGGGCAACCCCGACCACTTCGACATGGTGGTTAAGGACATTCTCGAGGGCTGGACTACGCTCTCGCACGGTGGCAAGTTCCACGCGATACTGGCCACATCGAGCATCCCGGAGGCAATCACCTACTGGCGGATGTTCCAAGAGCGAGCGCCCCAACTCAAGGTGACAGCGCTCTTCGACCCCAACATCGGAAACGACAACCCGGACAACCCCGACGGCACCATCTTCAAGGAGGAGGGTCTGGTCGAGATCTTGGACGGTTACGCCAGGACCTACCCCGGCAAGGAATACACCATCCCCACGCACGCCCAGTTCAAGAAGGACGTGGCAGCCAGACTCGCCCATAAGAAGCCCTTCGTGGGCATCGAACGACGCCCCAAGGAGCAGCTGGACCTCCTCATCGTGGTGAACCAGATGCTCACCGGATTCGACTCCAAGTGGGTCAACACCCTCTACCTGGACAAGGTGCTTGTCTACGAGAACCTCATCCAAGCCTTCAGCCGCACGAACCGTTTGTTCGGCCCGGAGAAGCCCTTCGGCGTGATTAAGCACTACCGCTACCCACACACGATGAAGTGCAACGTGGAGGATGCGGTGCGGCTCTACTCGGGCGACAAGCCCTTCGGCCTCTTCGTGGAGAAGCTGCCGAGCAACCTTGAGCACATGAACCTGTGTTTTGACGACATACGTAGGCTCTTCGAGGGCTATGATGTGAAGAACTTCGAGCACCTGCCAGACTCCGATGCCGCCTGTGCGCGCTTCGCGAAGCTCTTCAAGCAGCTCTCGGCCTACATCGAGGCGGCCGAGGTGCAGGGGTTCACCTGGGACAAGCTCGGCTACGAGTTCGACCAGGACGGCAGCAAGACCCAAATCGATCTTGAGTTTGACCTCAACGCCTACCTGGTGCTGGCCCTACGCTACAAGGAACTCTTCCAGAAGGAGCCCGGGGACGAGGACGGCACGAGCGACATGCCCTTCGACATCGATGGCTACCTGACCGAGATTGACACGGGCCGCATCGATTCCGACTATATGAACGAAAACTTCGCCAAGTGGCTGAGGAAGATAGACGCCGGGCAAGACACGCGACAGGCCCTGGGGCTCCTGCACGGGTCATTCGCGACGCTCACACAGGAGCAGCAGCGCTATGCCGAGCTGGTCATCCACGCGGTCCAGCGCAGGGAGCTTGCGATAGAGCCTGGAAAGACGTTCATGGACTACATCAACGACTTCCAGGTCCGGGGGAAGAACGATCAGGTCACCGCCCTTGTCGAGGCCGTTGGCGTGGACGAGGCCAAGCTGTGCGAGTTCATGGCCCGCCACCCCACCGACGCCACCATCAACGAGTACGGGCGCTTCGACGCCCTGAAGATAGCTGCGACACCAAGAAGGCCGCCGCCTACTTCGCGGCCAAGGAGGGCAAGCCAATCCTGCCCTTCCAGGTAGCGATGCGGCTCGACAGGTTCCTGCGTGAGTTCATCATCAAGGGAGGGTTTGACCTGTAGAGGGAATTGCTTGGGAACAGCGTAAGCTGGGGGAGCTCGTCGAACGCAGGGCGTCCATGTCCGGCGATCCCACGCTCCCGACCGTGGAATACGAGGACATCGACTCCGGACAGGGGACTCTCAACAAGAATCTCAAGAGCAAGCAGACTCACAAGGTGGGAATCGCGTTTGAATCGGGCGACGTGTTATACGGCAAGCTGCGACCATACCTTCACAACTGGTTATTTCCGCAGTTCGCAGGCATTGCGGTTGGCGACTTCTGGGTTCTGGAGCCCAAGGGTGTTGACGGTTCGTTCCTCTACCGGCTCGTGCAGAGCGACCGGTTCGATGCCCTTGCGAGCGTCTCGTCGGGCTCGAAGATGCCCCGTGCGGACTGGGCTCTCATATCGAGTTCGGAATTTGCGGTGCCTGCCGACAAGGCCGAGCAGCGCCGGATCGGCGCCCTCTTCTCCCGCCTCGACTCCCTCATCGCACTTCATCAGCGAGAGCCGCCCCATTCGTTCAATACTGACTTACGCTTGCTGTCAGACGAGGCTGGTGAGCGAGCGCATGACCAGATCGATGTCCTTGTTCTCGAGCTCTTGGATGATGTGAAGGTAGGTCTTCTCCGTTGTGTTCATGCTCGCGTGGCCAAGGCGCTTGGCGACACTCGCGATCGAGACCCCCGCAAAGAGCAGGAGCGAAGCGTGCGTGTGGCGCAGGCCGTGGATGGAAATCGCAGGCACCTCGGTCCGCTTGCATGCCCTCGCCAGCGCATGGTTAGCGGTAGAGTTGTAGACCTTGGCCCCCTTCCTCACGAATATCGGCTCGTCCTGGGGCAGGTCCTTCACCAGCACCGAAAACTGCACGATGAGCTGCCAGTCGATCTGGACCTTGCGTACCGACGAGCGATTCTTCGTAGGCACGAAGCCCCCGCCATTCTTGTAGTTCCAGGTCTTGCTCACCGAGAGCGTCTGGCGGCTGAAGTCGAAATCTGCCGGCGTCACGGCCAGGGCTTCCGAGAAGCGCAGGCCCGTCTTTGCCACGAGCAGGATGAACCACTCCCAGCTCGGCTCCTTCCCAAGCTCGAGGCCCTCCAGCAGCTTGTGAAGCTCGAACTGGTTGAGGTAACGGGGCTTCTTGGGTCGCGGTGCCTTTCCCTTGATGATGGCCTTGCGCGTGGGGTCGCGTGGCACGAGTTCCTCGTCAACGGCGTCCAGCACTGCCCCCTTGACCAGATGGTGGAAGTCCATGCACGTCTGCCGCTCGTGGTCCTTCGCATAGCCGTTGAGCAGGCTCTGATAGGCGATGCGGTCGAGATCACAGAGCTTCTGGTCGGGAGCGAGCTTCTCGATCCAAGAGAGTGCGAGCCGGTATTTGTTGAGCGTGACCGCGCGCACGCCCCCTTCCTTGTAGACGGCTATCCATTCCTTGTAGTACGTGCAGAGCAAGTCGTCCTTCGACAGTTCGTTCAGCATGTTTCACCTCACTTTCCGGGGCGGCTCTGCATTAAGGATGTAACGGACGGCTATTGACCGGGAGATGATGTGGCTATCGCTCACTCTCGCTGACGGGGGAGCGATTGTACTTGGTGCCGAGGAGGGTGCGAACGGTTTGCCTATGCCCTCTGGCCCGAAAGGTTCGCATCTCTCTTGACGAGGGGGAAGGCCGGCGGGATTTCTGGCCCGCGAAACGAGACGATGATGCGCATATTGGTGTCAATGGCAGTGCTAATCATACCAACACGATCAAATCCACCAATCAAACGACAAGTCACGCGGCCCAGTGACCCAGTCGACGAGCTTCTTACTGCCCTCGGCGATGACGAACTCTTCATATTCGAGCTCATAGGGAGAATGGGCCTCGAGCATCGGACAAACTTCAGGAGGAACTACCGGAGGACACCCACCCTCGAGCGGGCTCTTATCGAACGCACGGTTTCAGACAAGCTGACGAGCAGCAAGCAACGATACCGAGAGTCAGCAAGTGGTTGGATGACCTCGACAGGAAGCGCAACGACAACTTCGCAGGCTACATGGTGCGCAAGGTCGAGATCGTTGACCCCTACATCCGCCAGTTCTACCAGCGCAGGAACCTCAAGGAGCCCCTCGAGGTGATTCCGAGCCACTTCGACTGCTCATCCTCCGAGGCGGGTGTCCGCCTGCTGACCTTGCCCGACGAGTATCCTGACTCCCAGCAGACCGTCTACCTGAACCGTATCGCCGAATCCCTGCGGCCCATGGGAATCGACTTCTCCTACCACCTGGACGAGCCGCACACCATCCATGCTCGCCACGTGGTGATCGACGGCGGGTGGGACGTCATGCTCGATCAGGGGCTGGGCGTGCGGTATGCGGTTACTTTTAAGAGGTCGGATTGCTGTGGCTAGTGCCAGATGCGGGTATACAGCCACTCTGCTGCCTAATTCACGACCTGCCAGTAATAGGGGTCGACGAATTCATGCCAAAAGACGAAGGAAGCCCCGGAAGAGCAGAATCTTCCGAGGCTTCCCACAGATGCTTCACGGATGTCTGGCTAGTGCGTCGTGCCGGTCGCCGTCTTCACATCGTCCTCGTGCTCGACAGCAGCCGCAAGGCCAAGCGCGATGCCGTGGGCCATCATGTCGAGCGACATGCTCGGCGTCGAGGATGGTAGGTGGCAGGCCTGCTCCGTCGCATACGGGACGTGGAGGAAGCCGCCGCGGACGCTCGGGCGGCGGGTCGCAAGCGTATGCAGCAGGGAGTACATCACGTCGTTGCAGACGTAGGTGCCGGCCGTGTAGGAGACCTCTGCCGGGATGCCTGCCTCGTCCATGGCCTGGACCATGGCCTTGACGGGAAGCGTCGCGAAGTAGGCGTCGGGGCCGTCTTCTGCGATCTTCTCTGCCACCGGCTGGTTGCCGTCATTGTCCGGGATGCGGGCATCGGCATAGTTGATGCCGACAAACTCAGGCGTGATCTTCGCGCGTCCGCCTGCCTGGCCGACGCAGAGCACGAGGTCAGGCTGGACCTCGTCGATCGCCTTCTCCACGGCCTCGGGACCCTTGCCGAAGACGACGGGAATCTCGACCTTCGTGACGGAGGCGCCGGCAATCGTGTCGGGAAGCCTGCGCACGGCCTCCCAGGCCGGGTTCATGGTCTCGCCGCCGAACGGCTGAAAGCCGGTTACCAAAATCTTCTTCATCGAGATCCTTCTCTCTCCCAGAAGAGCCTGCCCGAAGGCAGGCTCTCTTCCTGCGCTTTCTATCTCTTTACCCAGATACGACGCATCCTACAGAGCGACCAGGCAGACCATGAGGAGGATCTGGAAGGCGAGCATGATGAGGGCAGGGACGATCTGCTTCTTGATGACGCCGTACTCGTCGTCCATCTCGAGGATCGCGATAGGCACGATGTTGAAGTTGGCTGCCATCGGCGTCATGAGCGTGCCGCAGTAGCCGCAGGTAAGGGCCAGGGAGCCGACGATGACAGGGTCGGCGCCAAGCGACAGCACGAACGGAGCCCCGATGCCTACCGTCATGACCGTGATGGCGGCAAAGGCATTGCCCATGACCATCGTGAAGAGGGCCATGCCGACGCAGTAGACGACGATGCCAATGACCATGTTGCCCTGCGGGATGATGGCACCGACGATATCGGAGATGACGGTGCCAACGCCTGCCGCCGTAAAAACAGAGCCCAAGATGGCAAGCAGGGTCGGGAGCATGATGAGCGTGCCCACGATATCGAGCATGCGGCGGGAATCCTCGAGGTAGACCTTCATCGTGTTCTGCTTTGGACGCATGAAGTGCAGGATGATCATGCCGATGAAGACGCCAACCGCGATGCCGACAAGGGAGCTGATCTTCGTGAACAGTGCAAAGGCTAGAGCGATGGCACCGATTGAGAAGGCAGGGATGAAGATCTTCGTGCCGAGCTGCCTGTAGCCGGCATGGGTCTCTGCCTCTGTGGGCTTCGTGACATCCTCGCCCTTGCCGACCTGCCTTGTGATTGGCGGGATGACCATGAGGATCACGAGGACGCCATCGACCTCATAGGGCACCCAGGGACCGACGATGAAGAGGACGCCCAGGATGCACCAGAAGAAGGTCGTGCCGATTCTCTTCTCGTTCGTCTCATCCTTTGTGTTGCGGACGCCGGCATAGATGCAGACGAGGCCGATGATGAGATAGACGATCTCGAGGAGCTTCTGGGAGAGCGTCACATCTGCGCTCTGGAAGAATTCGATGATACCCATCAACCCTCATCCCCCTTCACGCCTGCTGCTTCAGCTTCGAGCTGCTTCGGGTCTTCCTTCGTGAGCTTCTTGTCGACGATTGCGTAGTAGATCGTCGTGACGACGACTGCGACGATCGCAACGGGAATCTGGATGGCGGCGAGCTGGGGAAGGTCGACCGTGTAGCCGAGATCGGACATCGTGCCCTGGACGAGCAGCATGCCCGAGGTGCCAACGAAGAGCACTTGGCCGAAGAACCAGGCAACGTTCTCCATGCCTGCTGCCATGGCCTTGAGCCCCTCATGGTGCTTGTGGGATATCTTGTGACCCCTTGCCTCGTCTGCCGCCTCAGCCATGGGCATGACAACAGGCTTGACGAAGCCGGCGACACCGCCGAAGCTCACGTTGAAGGCAGCGAAGATGACACGGAAGACGCCGTAGGCACCGAGCACGAGGCCGGCTGTGGCGTTCTTCACCTTTGCCATCACGTCTCTCGCCGCTTCCTTGAGGCCGTTCCTTTCGAGCGTGCCTGTCAGCAGGAACACGACGACCGTGATGAGCATGTTGCGGTTCGAGACGAAGCTCTTGCCGAGCGTCTGCAGGAACACCAGAGGATCCATGCCGGCAATGAGGGCAGTGACGACAACGGCAGCCATGATCGTCAAGATCGAATCCCACTTGAGTGCGAATCCGATCACGACGATCAGGATGCCAAGGAGTTTGAGTGCTTCCATCTGTACCCTTTCTCGCGAAGACAGTACCCAAGAAGCAGAAGGCACCTGCCTTCCGGATACCACCACCATCAGTTACGAGAGGCAAGTATCCCAGTACTTCACAATCTCATCAAGAAAGGGCCGAATTGTTAATGAGGCGTTTGCAGCATTCGGCATAAATTAAGCCTCCAAGCAGGGGATATGCGGCCTTCTCGATTCCGTGCAGCTTCCCATACAGCTTGTGCATGAGGACCCAGATACCGAGGATGCCAAGGGCATGGGGGACGAGATGCCCCGGCCAGCCCTGACCTTCCGGCAGAAGGGTTGCAGGCATGAAGGTGTCTTCGAGAAACGCGAGGACTGTCTCCATCCGCTGTCTCCTTCTGCATGGCAAGTACCTGGACAGCAAACCTATACCCTGCCGTACTGCCTGATTCGGACGGAGTCTCATTCAGCCAGACGGGAATCATCATGCCGAGATATGAAAGAAGGCGCGCAGGCCTTATGCCCTGCGCGCCCTCAGATTGTGCGGAATCCCTAGCGATCCCGCTTGCACTCGTAGAGATACACCATCTCCTTGATGAGCTCGACAGCGAGCATCGCGCACATCAGATGGTCCTGTGCATGGACAAGAAACACATCAACCGGCGTATGGTCGCCCGATGCCTCCTTCTGGAGAAGCTCCGTCTGGAGGTTGTGGGCCGTAAGCTGTGCCTTGTCCGCAGCCTTGAGCTTGGCCTTTGCCTCGTCGTATTTGCCGTCCCTGGCCAGCGCCAGCGTTTCGAGATTTCCGAGACGACGCCGAGAGAGCTTGCGGAACTCTTCATCGATGCCCTTTATCTCGATGGCCTGCGCTGTGTCGGCAACCTCGATGCACCCGTCAGTCGCATCTGGCTCTCGAGCCATACGATGGGCGACAGGATGGATGCAGACATCCTTGCCGAGGCCAGAAACGTGAACGTCTTCGTTCCCTTCGGGATCTGCGACTTCACGCTTACGCAGTATGTGAAGGATGCGGCAGCCCTGGGAGCCCACAAGGCAATCCTCGAGATGGGCCACTTCAACTGCGAGGAGCTTGGTATGCGCTATGCCCCGGCGTGGTTGGCAGAGGCGATTGGCACCGATGCGCCAATCGAGTTCGTCCAGGTGGGGGATACCTACCGTTACATCACGAGATAGATTCCATCTTTGCCAGAGGCCGTGCGATGTCCAGATGCCCAGCAAGGTCGATTCTGCCCCTTCTGGCAGAAAAGAAATCCATGCAGATAAAGCCAGGTGCATTGGCTCTTGATGTCTGCAGACGGAGGGTTTGGCGAAGGTGTCCTGGTGGCCGCCATGCAGGCACTATGCTGCTGCGGCGGTCCTATGCAAAGGTCAGTCTTTCCACGGATGCGACGTGAGATGCCATCCTCCGCAATGGGAACACCGGTAGACCGCAAGGCCATGGGTTCCATGCTGGGCACAGAGCGCAGCGGTCTCTTCTGCCTCCTGGCGCGTTGCATAGCGTTGCTTCGAGAGGCAGGCCTTCATTAGGCGGGCTTCTTCCTTCTCGTCTTCAGCCTTGCGCTGATGCGCCTCCTCCTCGGCAAAGACATCGTCTATGCCGCCAAGACCGGAGAGGAACCTCTTCCTCTCCTTTGCGCGTGCTGAGCGTTTCCTGCTTCCCATGTCCCTGCCTCCAGTCCTCTCAGGAAACGTATTGCCGTACCGGCCCGCCCTATGCATTGGTGTCTCCAATTCCTCTCACCTCCCACAAGATGGAACGCCGATCGCCCGTATTTCATTGGCGCAGTGCGAAAGAGGAGGGATTGCCCCTTCTTGGGGGCGGGTTACTTCGGCATTGCCGGGAGGGCCAGAGAGAACAAGGTTGAGCAAGCTAACGCGCATGTCCACAAGGGTGCCCATGTGGATGTCTCGGCCGTCGAGGAGCATCCGCTCACGCCTGAATGCACGGTCGAACTCTCCGATGATGAGCACGGGATGCCCATCGACAAGGTCGTGGCCGAGCGGGCTGATGAGAGCATCCTGACGTATGGGCATGTCGGCTTGGACAAGCTCCGTCACACCATCTTCGATTCTTCTGCCAACGGCTACCGGGTCGTCGGCGAGGAAGTCGGAAAGGCATGGCATGACGGGGTGGGGCTTCTGAAGCAGTAGATAGGGAAACAGCAAGTAACGAAATGGGATGCTGCACTTGGTGCGGCACCCCATTCATATGCAGAATGACCCTGTCTGGCTTGCTGCGTTGCCGCTCGTGTGCGGAATACTGTCGCGATAGATATACAACAACTTCCTGAACCAGGGGGACACGGAATACTTCAGCGTCGATATCCGATCTCTCGCGGCTGCCTCTTGAAGAGCTCCTCCATGTAGAGCCCGACGCCACCGTTGCTGTTCTCAGGGGCAGTGTGGTCTGCTGCGGCCAGGCATTCAGGTCGTGCGTTTGCAACGGCGACACCGTCTCCTGTCGCCTTGAGCATGGCGATATCGTTGCTCGAGTCTCCGAAGGCTACGGTCTCTTCTCTTGGCACGCCCAGATAGGATGCGAGCCAGAGAAGTCCTGCTCCCTTGTCCGCTCCAACCTTAGTGACTTCCACATTGCAGGGCTGGGAGGACGCCCTGATGAGGTCAGGGAAGGAATCCACGGCCTTCCAGACCTTGTCCCTGGTCCCGTCGTCGAGATAAAAGATGTTGATACGGCAGATACGCCCTGCAGCATCGATCATGCTGCTGGTCGTTCCTAGGTAGCAGGTCCTGACCTCCTTGATATGGGCGCGTGTCGCCTCGGTCACGGGAATCTCGTCGAGATGGTGCCAGCGGTTCTGTGCGGTCAGGACATGGCCATCCGCGAAGAGGTCGAAGGTGATGGGCAGGTCCTTGAGCGCGTCGAAAAGGCGATGGACTTCCTCCTTCTCGATATCTATCTCGTGGAGGATCTTTCCATGGTCGAGATCCGCAACAAGGGCACCGTTGCAGCATACGGCATAATGCACACACTCGTACTCTGCAAGCGCGGGCGGGATGCCGTTCATGTTTCTGCCGGTGCAGGGAACGAACTGGATACCTCTTGCCGCGGCTTTCTCGAGCATCTGGCGGTTTGGGTACGGTATGGTCTTGTCGCTTGCAAGGAATGTATCGTCCAGGTCAGAGAATATGAGGCGCACCATAGGACTCCTATAGATTGCTTTTGGCAGCTAACCGCTCCTGGGGACTATGTTATGCGCTAGGATTGCTTATCCGGTCCAGGCATCTTTCCAAGATAGAGCCAGCCGCATCGATTCCCTCACTGCGGTGCTGCCCAAGAGCCCTGGATAGATGCTCCTCGTTACGACGGTTGAATGCGACGTTTGCACCGGCCTCGCCAAGCGCAGACGCAATTGTGAAACCAATGCCATGCGATGCCCCGGTCGCAAGAGCGACCTTGTCCTCAAGGCTGAACACCTCTTCATATTCCATTTACTTGCTCCTTTCGGAATCACTTTCGTTTCAGTGGAATCGCAGAAATTAAATGCGCTGACCTCGGCATCCTCCAATGAATTATAGAAAACGAAAGAAAACATAAGAAAATAAGGTTTAAAAAGACGATATCTTCGATATTATCCTCAGCTCACAATCTTGTATTTTCAAGTACGAATTCTTTGATAATGATAAAATAGCAGATAAAAAGGCTAATAGGCATAATTATTAGATTCTTTAAGCCTAAGATAACGGGCTTCTCTAGTATTTAAGAACCGTTTACGAACGAAAATATACCGCCTGCCTACGGCGTGCTTCCCGTGATGTGCAAACAGCTGATAGTAATGATCGCGAGCTGAAACAGGCGGGAGGCAAGGCGATGGAACTTGAAGAATTACTCGATGAAGACATCGTCGAGCTTGATCTCAAAGCAACGACAAAGGGTGAGGTGCTTCGTGAGCTCTCGAAGCTGCTTTTGGCTCATGGCTACATAGATGACGTAGAAGGATTCGTGTCTGATATATATGCGCGCGAGGCTGAAGGCATCACCGGCATGGGGGACCACATCGCGATTCCCCATGGCATTAGCTCTCATGCCAAGAGGATCGGAATCGCGATTGGCAGAGCGTCCTCGATGATCGAGTGGGAGAGCTACGACGATGAGCCGGTAACTCTCATCTTCTTGTTCTGCATTCACGGTGCGGAGAACTCCGGAACGTATACGACCAAGCTTCAGGCGGAAGCTGAACTTGCTAGGCGTTTGGGGAGCGCTGGAGTCATTGACAAGCTTCAGCATGTCGGATCAAAGGAGGAGCTGATAGACGTCCTTACGAAATAGCGAATGACGGCACTGGTGGGGTTCGAGAGAGGATGAGCGTCATGAAGATTGTCGGAGTAACTGCTTGCACAGCCGGAATTGCGCATACGTATATTGTCGCGCAGAAGATCCAGGAGGCCGCCGAAGCCGCAGGGCATCAGTGCAAGATTGAGACGCAGGGCACGATCGGTGCAGAGAATGTGCTTGCGGAAGATGAGGTCCGCGATGCTGACGTTGTGATCATCTGCCATGACATTGCGGTAGACAAGAGTCGCTTCAAGGGCAAGCGTGTCGTCGATATTCCCATCAAGGTCGCAATGAAGAGCCCGAAGAGTCTCATTGCAACGATTGAGAAGAAGCTCAACGAGTGATCGTTGTGTTTTGAGCGTGCAAGTGCAAAGCAAAAGGAGAAAGAAGGGAGGAGTTCTTATGGCAGAGAAGAAGTTCGAGATTCAGAAGCCGGTCATGACGGGCATTTCATACATGATTCCCATGGTTGTTGCAGGTGGCATTCTCGGCGCTCTGGCGAAGGGCTTCGGCGGCTACACCATCGGCTCGCTCTATGACACTACGGGCTGGGCAACACCATTTTCTGGTATGGAGCCGTTTACATGGCAGGGCTTCTGGTGGGGCATCAGCATGCTGGGTACCTACGCGATGAATTTCGCAGTAGCAGTTCTTACGGCAGGCATTGCCTATGCCATTGCGGAACGCCCCGGCATCGTTCCTGGATTCATTATTGGCTATACATCCGCAATGTCTAAGGCCGGCTTCCTCGGCGGCCTTCTGATTGGCTTCGTTATCGGCTATTTCGTCCTCTGGATGAAGACGTGGAAGCTTCCCAAGTGGGCCGTCGGCCTCATGCCGGTATTCATCATCCCCGTTATTTCCACCCTTGTATGTGGGGGCATATTCCTCTGCTTCATCGTTCGTCCACTGGCATCTGTCATGACCGCTTTTGAGGGCTGGATTATCTCTCTCAATGGCGGCTCCAAGGCAGTCATCGGCGCGGTCATTGGAGCATGCATGGGCTTCGATATGGGCGGTGTTGTCAACAAGACAGCTTCTATGGCTGCGAATGGCCTCGGTGCCGACGGCGTCTATGGCCCTATGTCTGCAAAGATCATCGGTGGCATGACCCCTCCTTGCGGCGTCTTCATTGCAAGCCTCATTGCCAAGGACAAGTTCAGCCAGGCAGAGCGTGATACGGCTATCACTGCATTCCCGATGGGCCTTTGCTTCATTACAGAGGGCGTTCTTCCCTTCGCTGCGGCAGATCCCCTGCGCTTCATTCCTGCTTCCATGATCGGTTCGGGAGTTGCCGGCGCTATCGCAGTTGGCATGGGCGTCGAATCTGTTGCTGGCCACGGCGGAATCTTTGTATTCCCGATGATGGCGAATCCGCTTTGGGCCGTTGTCGCTCTTGTTGTTGGCTCTCTGGTCACCGGCGTTATCTACGCAATCATCAAGAAGAAGCAGGCCGAAGAGGCGGACGCCGAGGAGGAGATTGTTGACCTCGACATCGACTTCTAATCCAAGGCCCCGAAGGCTGATTCAACCTCAAAGAGGAAGAGAGAGTTCAGGCTCATGCTAGTTTCTATGAAGAGCATCCTCGATCATGCAAACGAACACACCTACGGCGTCATGGCAGTGAACAGCATCAACATCGAAATGGTGCGTGCCGTGATTACGGCGGCTGAAGAGGAGCGCTCGCCAATCATCGTCCAGATGGGTCCAGGACAGATTGCAAAGCACGCACATCTTGACGAGATTGTTCCGGTCGTTAGGGAACTTGCAAACAAGGCTACCGTGCCTGTATCCTACAATCTCGACCATGGCTCCAAGCTCGAAGACGAAATCCGTGCAATCCAGGCCGGATTCACGAATGTCATGATTGACGCCTCTTCTCTTCCCTTTGAGGAAAACATCAAGGAGACCTCGACTGTCGTCAGCCTTGCGCATCCGATGGGCATTTCCGTCGAGGCGGAGCTCGGCCATGTCGGCCAGGCTGCCGATGGCGACGGGCGCACTGATGACATGTACACCAACGTTGCGCAGGCACGCGAGTTCGTTGATCGCACGAAGGTCGATGCCCTTGCCGTAGCCATTGGTACTGCTCACGGCAATTATCCGAAGGGATATGTGCCCATCCTCGACTTCAATCGCCTTGCTGAACTCAAGGATGAACTCCAGATGCCGCTTGTGCTTCATGGCGGCTCTGGGTCGGGAGAGGAGAATCTCCGCAAGGCGGTTGCGGGGGGCATCAACAAGATCAATGTCTGTACCGATGCGTTCCACGCTGCAAAAGATGCCATGACCGATCTTCTGGCTGACGATCCAAAGGCTGATTTCATGGCCCTGCAGATTGCAGCCGAGGCAGGTGTAAAGAAGTTCGTCAAGGACTACATTCACATTATCAGTTCCAATGACCAATACGTTTATGGCGGAGCCTATTCGGATTCGAAGGAATGGGCCTTACAAGGGTGCGACACAGCTGTGCCGCACCCCTCATTCTGAAAACGCACGAGGAGGCAGGACAGACAATGAAGATCGCACTGATTAACGAGTTTTCGCAAGCATCCAAGAACGGGCTCATTCTTTCGACGCTCAAGAAAGTAGTCGAGCCTCTTGGTCACACGGTCTACAACACGGGCATGCAGCAGGTTGACAATCCGAACGATCTGCCGTCGGACTACACTCCCGAGAATCCGCGCCTGACCTATCTGCATATCGGCATCCAGGCTGCCCTTCTGCTCAACTCGAAGGCCGTTGACTTCGTTGTGACGGGCTGCGGCACTGGCCAGGGAGCCCTCATGAGCTGCAACATGTATCCGGGTGTTGTCTGCGGCTACTGCATCGAGCCGACGGATGCGTATCTGTTCCTCCAGATCAATGATGGGAACGCTCTTTCAATCCCGTACGCAAAGGGATTTGGCTGGGGCGCAGAGATTAACCTCGAGAACATCTTTACAAGGGCATTCAGCTCGCCGAAGGGCATGGGCTATCCTGCTGATCGCAAGGAATCGCAGAACCGCAACGTCAGGCTCCTCGACGACGTGAAGAAGCGCGTCGCAAAGCCGCTTCCCGACATCATTCGCGCTCTTGACCCCGAAATGGTGCAGGCGGCTCTTACGGGCCATTTCCTCGATTGCTTCTATGCAAACTGCCAGAATCCTGAGCTTGAGGCGCTTGTTAAGGAGCTTGCCGAGTAGAAGCTGACTGACACCTAGTCTGTTGTTCGCGAGACGCTATGCGCTGGTGCCATTGGTTTTAGGTGTCGGCGCATATGCCTTATCAGGAGAGATGACGATGCAAATCTCAGAGGCAATGCAGCTTATTTCCGTGGCCATTGGGATAGGCCTATTGGCAAAGGTCCGTGCTTCCTTTGCAGCCAGGGTCGCAAAGGATTCGAACGTGAATTCTTATAGCCAGGCAGAAAACAGGGCGAGGATTGCCCCCTTGATCTGCATCGGCGTTGCACTCGCACTTGTCTTCTTCCCCTTCTAAACTGTGAGATTATGGAGGCTCTCATGGATCTGTTCGGCTATGATGCATCGCGGCCACTCGATATCATCTGTCTCGGTAGGATTGCCCTCGATTTCAACCCTGCGTATAGCGATGCTATCAAGGAGGAATTCAAGCCCCTCAAGGATGTGCACTATTTCGAGATGTTCATTGGCGGATCTCCAGCAAATATTGCAGTTGGGATTACGCATCATGGCATGAAAGCAGGCTTCTTTGCAAAGATATCCGATGACCAATTCGGTGACTTTGCATCGGGCTACTTCAATCGACTGGGTATCGACACATCGCATATTACGAGATGTACTCACGGAGAGAAGCTGGGCCTTACATTCACGGAGATGATGGGCCCGTCAAAGTCTGACATTCTCATGTATAGAAACGATGCTGCCGATCTGAAGCTGGGTGTCGATGACATCGATCCTGACTATATTGGCAGAGCAAAGGCCATCCTCATTTCCGGTACGGCATTAGCGTCCAGCCCATCTAGGGAAGCCGCCCTCAAGGCTGCTCTTCTTGCGAAGAGACTTGGCACAAAGGTCATCTTCGATATCGACTACCGCCCATATAACTGGGAAAACGACGATACGATCTCAATCTACTATTCTGCTGTCGCCAAAGAGGCAGATATCATCATGGGATCGCGTGAAGAATTTGACCTGATGGAGCATCTCGTATCACCGGGTATGGACGATACGCAGAGCGCATCCTATTGGCGGAGCAGAGGCGTAACAATCGTTGTCATCAAGCATGGAATGCAGGGATCAACGGCCTATACGAGCGATGGCAAGAGCTATTCGATAAAGCCATTCCCGGTAGAGGCCAGAAAGGGCTTTGGGGGAGGAGATGGCTATGGCTCAGGCTTCCTCTATGGTCTTTTCCAAGGATGGGATATTGCTCGTTGTCTGGAATTCGGCTCTGCCGAAGCATCGATGATGGTGAGGAGCAACAACTGCTCTGATTCTTTGCCGACGGCACAAGAGGTCGCCGAATTCATCGAAGACGAGAAATCGCGTTATGGCGAGATGGTAGCACGTGCATAGCGCCTCGTCTCAGAGTCGGACACACAATGACGAGAGCTGCCTTGATAGTACGGAAAAGAAATCCGCACTGACGCGTCTCGTGCTGAGAGTCGCATCTATTGCATTGGGCTTCTTGCACTGGCTGCCGGCATTGTCGTCCAGACAAAGAGCGGGCTGGGTGCTGCAGCGCTGTGCTGCTTTCAATCTGCATGCTCGGCAGTCTTGCTGGTTTTGGACTGACAGCAGTGGTCCCCGCCCTGTTCCTTGGGCACGTCATTAATCTCGTCAACAGGTTCCTTCAGGAGCCGCTGCATGTTCTTGTATTCGGAAACTGGCCAAGATTGGAAGTGTCGTTTATGGCACGCGAATTCCTCGTACCAAAGAAAATCATCAATGGCGAAGGCGCATTGGCTAAAGCGGCCCCGGCCTTTGCCCGTTGCGGATCGAAAGCGCTCATCGTTACAGATGCTGTCATGAAAGAACTTGGCAACCTGCAGATGCTGACAGAAGCCCTCGATGCATCAGGAGTGCAATATTCTGTATACGACGAGGTCAATGCAGAGCCGACAGACACCGTGGTCCATAAAGGAGTCAGACGTTTTGTCTCGGATGAATGCAACTTCCTGATTGCCCTTGGCGGCGGTTCGCCTATGGATGCCATGAAGGCGATTGCACTTATGAATGGCTATGAAGGCAAGATCTCTGACTTCATGGGGAGGAAGAGGTTCACGAGGCCAGCGTGCCCAATGGTAGCCATACCTACAACAGCGGGGACAGGTTCAGAAGCGACGCAGTTTACCATCATCACGGATACCGCCGCGCAGGTGAAGATGCTCATTGCCAGCGAATCGCTCATCCCCGATGTTGCGGTGATCGATCCGGCATTTACGAAAAGCGCTCCACATGGAGTCACTGCAACCACGGGCCTTGACGCCCTCTGTCATGCCATCGAATCGTATACCTCCCGCAAGGCCCAGGCGCTTTCCGAAGTGTTTTCTCTGTCTGCAGCCAAACTGATTCTCGAGAATCTCAGCAAGTGCTGTGAGACACCGGATGATCTGAGTGCACGTTCTGCAATGTCATTGGCTGCTTTGCAGGCTGGCATTGGTTTCAACAATGCATCAGTCACAATCATTCATGGCATGTCGAGGCCTATTGGCGCCATGTTCCATGTGCCTCATGGGCTCTCCAATGCACTGCTTATGGAAGCGTGCCTTCGTTTTGCGCTTACTGGTGCACCCGGGAGGTTTGCTGCAGTTGCTCGCTATTGCGGAATTGCAAGCGATGCGAATGACAATGCGGCTGCTGAGTCGTTGATCGAAAGGATTCATGCGCTGCTGATTGAACTCCAGATCCCGACAATGTCCGAGCTTGGCATCGAGCGGGGTGCCTATTGCAGCGTCCTTGAAAAGATGGCCGATGACGCTCTTGCAAACGGAAGCCCGCAGAATACGTGGCGGCAGCCAAGCAAGCAAGACATTATCGAGCTGTACAAAGAAATCTATAGGTAAAGGAATCTGATGGATTCGACTGTCTTGGCTGCCCTCGTGGCAGTGCTGGTTGCGCTCATTGCTGCTCAAGGCATCCAGCTATGGCCCTCGTACAAGGGGACCATATATCAGGAGCTGTTTTCCAGCTTTCTTGAGTACTTCTGGCACATGAGATTCCAGCACGATCTTTCGACGTCTTCATACTTGAAGAGCAAGGTCGGAAGTCATCGCATCGTCTACAACGCGGCGGTTGGCAAGAAGGGTGCAAAGCTGGCGGATTTCGTGACGGTATTCAGCGAGCATGGCTTTATCTCAATCTGTTTGATGCCATACAGCGGCGATGTCGTCTCTGCAGTCGGCAATGGCAACTGGAAGGTAACGCGGCAGGGAAAAACGGTGCGAATGCCTTCGCCCTTGGCTTTGGTTGCGCAGCAGAAACAGTTTCTGAGGAAGACCCTGGGCGATGAGGTGCCAATTCATTATGTGATTGCCTTTGGAGATGAATCCACCTTCGAACATGCTGACTCAGCGGTGCCGGTTAAGACGGCCAAGAAAGCCGTCGAAGAGCTGTGCGACATGCGTGAGGGCGGAATAGGACCTGATGAAGTAACCAATGCATTCGAGCTGTTCAGGAAGGTGTGTGCAGATGATTGATCTGAAGGACAAGAACGATACCTACACGCTCTCCAATGGCGTCCGCATCCCGTGCATTGGATACGGAACCTACAAGATGCCAGCCGATGAGACGGGAAAGGGTGCAGTGCTTGCCGCTCTGTCTCTCGGGTTTCGGCATATCGATACTGCCACTTCGTATCACAACGAGGAGATGGTTGGACAGGCTGTGGCGGAAAGCGGCATTTCCCGCGGCGACCTCTTCATTACGAGCAAGCTCTGGAACGATGACCAGGGCTACGAAGAGACTCTTGCAGCGTTTGAGCGCAGCTGCAAATGGCTCGAGACAGACTATCTCGATCTCTACCTGATTCATTGGCCTATCTGCCCGGGGTATCGGGATAGTTGGCATGAAAGAATCTGGGACACCTGGAGAGCGTTCGAGAAGCTCTATTCGGATGGAGCTATACGTGCAATTGGCGTCAGCAACTTCTTGCCCCATCATCTCGACGCATTGGCCCAGAAGGCAGACATCTTGCCGATGGTCAATCAGTTAGAGCTCAATCCGTCATATCAGCAGCGCGAAGCGGTGCAGTACTGCCGGGAACGCAATATACAGCTTGAGGCTTGGGCACCCCTTATGAGAGGCAGGGCCTTCTCGAGCCAGCAGCTGAAAGACATCGCTGGTCGTCAAGGCAAAGATATTGGCCAAATATGTGTCAGGTGGTCCCTTCAGAAAGGGTTCCTGCCCCTGCCGAAATCCATTCATCCAGAGCGAGTCAAGTCGGACGCGGAAATCTTCGATTTCTCGCTTGGCGACGAGGCGATGGCGGCTCTCGACGCAATGGATACGATGACCGAGTATACCTTTCATCCGGATTATTGCGATGAGTGGTTCAAGTGATATGCGCGATAATCTGAGCCGATAGGGGCTCGATGCTATGGAGGTATCCTGATGAGCCGTCAGCAGGACAAAATGCTAGCCGATGAACGGCGGGCCAGAATCATGGAAGAGCTTGAGCATAAATCCACGGTTCTCGTCGCTGATCTTTGCAGGAAGTTTGATGTGTCGGAAGTGACCGTCAGGAGCGACCTGAAGAAGCTCGAGGATGCAGGCAAGCTCCGCAGGACACGTGGCGGCGCCGTATCAATTATGCGAACTATCACGATTTCTTATCCGGACCAGCGCATGAATGTCAATTCAGCTGCCAAGCGTGCGATTGCCTCCAAAGCGGCTGGGCTTATATCTGATGGCGAGTCTTTGATGGTCGATACCGGTACGACGACCTTTGAATTCGTGCGTGCCCTTGCCGACAAGCGCGATATCACCATCGTGACAAGCGACCTTTCCATAGCGACATATGCCGACTCAAACCTTCCCCATGCTGATGTCATCTGCCTCGGCGGCCACCTGAGAAAGAACCACCGCTATATCACTGGCATGATGACGCTGAGGAATCTGTCAGAGATATTCGTGGATAAGGCCATTCTGGCGACGGATGCTTTCACTCCCGGCAAAGGCTTTACGACAGAATTTATGGGCAACGCCGAAGTGAAGCGCAGCTTCCTGGCACAAGCAAGAGACCGGATCATGCTGATGGATGCCTCGAAGGTCAGAGCTCCACGCTTTGTCAAATTCGGTGACATTGCTGATTTCGATGCCATGGTGATGGACTACGACCCTGATGGAAAAGTGAGCGAAGCTATAGAAGCTTCAGATGCAGGCACCACGCTGGAACTCATCGGTGGAGACCTGGTCGTTGGGCAGGATGTTGATAGCGACATCGGCAGAGAGCGCACGAGATTCAACGAAGTGTAGCAGCGCCTTGTGGCGTCTCATCACTGTATTGGAGCTTTCTATGCGCTATAGAACTGGCAAGAGTATCGGAGAAAAGCTTTCTGTCTTGGGAGCTGGCACCTGGGCCATGGGTGGCAGGAATGCCTATGGCCTCCTCTTCGGCGAGACCGAAGAGGAACGCTCCATCAAAACCTTGAGGGCGCTTCTCGACGAAGGCGTCAATGTGATTGATACGGCACCTGTCTATGGGATGGGCGGTTCTGCAGAGAAGCTGGTCGGAAAGGCGCTTCAGGACGGCTACCGCGAGAAGGCATTTCTCGTCACGAAGTTTGGCGACTACTGTGATGCCAAGACCGGGGCGAGAGTGATTGACGATAGCAGGGAAGATATCCTGCGAGAGATCGAGGAATCGCTCGAGAGGCTCCAGACCGACCATATCGACCTCTACCTCATGCACTACCCAGATGATAAGGTTCCTGTGGCAGAGACCATGGATACGCTGAACCGGCTCCTGGAGGAAGGGAAAATCTCCTATATCGGTGTCAGCAACGTCAGCATCCCGCAGCTTGAGGAATGCATGCGCTATGCAAAAATCGACGCGGTTGAGCTCAGGTGTTCCATGGTGGACAGAGCATATGAGACGGTCATGAAGTGGGCACACGAGAGAGGCCTTGCAACCCTGACCTACGGAACGCTTGGCGGAGGTATCCTCTCGGGTGCCTTCAGGATGCTTCCGCACTTCGAGGAGAAGGATATCCGCTACACGTTCTATACCGCCTTCAAGGAGCCCCTGTTCTCGAAAGTGCAGAAGCTGCTCCAGGATATGGACTCTGTAGCAGCGAAGCATGGATGTTCGGTCTCTCGGGTGGCCCTTGCCTGGACCATGCAGAAGGAATTCGTCACGACGGCGCTTGTGGGATGCTCCTCGCCTAGGAGAGCGCACGAGAACAGTGCTGCCTCTACACTCGAGCTGAGTGCAGACGAGATGGGATTCCTGGATGGCTCCATCGAGCGCAACCTGGCCTAGGATGTCATAGCCAATCAACCATTGCCGGGAGACGAGCTGTCTGCCTTCTTGCGGAGCAGCTCGTCGACAAGTGCATCAGCTACGGCAAACTCGGTGAAGCGGGAATTGAGGTCTATCTGGCTGATGCTGAGCCGGTCCGATGCGGCATGGAGCGCGACGCTCGCCATCTTCCAGAGGGGGCTTTCCCGGTCCGGGCAGACGCCGATGACGCTTACCTTGTTCTTCTTTGCTTGTCCGTCACATGTCCCAATGAATGATATTCATGCAGGCAGATGCACCCAAGATAGCCTCTGTGGGCTTCTCGCGCCCGAACACTGATTCAGCCAAAATCTTGCCGCGGGCCACGGGTATGATGGTTCCCATGGCAAAGATGGCTCGCTTCGTATTCGGAGGAAGGTAGAGGTGCTGTCAAGTCCAGGCGTGGTCTTTACAAAAGATTGGGTTGTCGATTTTGTTTTGGATATTGCTGGCTACACCTCGGAGCGAAGCCTTGCATCCTACTGCGCAATAGAACCTTCATGTGGCGATGGCGCATTCTTACGGTGCATGACGGAGCGTCTCTGTGAAAGCGCGAGCCGCGAGGGCAGACTGTCCATTGGCACCTTAGAGGGATGCATCCGCGCTTATGACCTCGACCCTGTATCCGTGGACAAGAGCAGACGTGCCGTTCGCGATGTTCTCGAAGGCTATGGTCTCGCTTCGGAGCAGTCGAAGGGCCTCGCGGATGTCTGGGTGTCAGAAGGAGACTTCCTCCTCTCCGACGCACCTTCGGCGCGCTGGGTGGTTGGGAACCCGCCCTACGTTCGGGCGACTTTGATTCCGAAGGAACAACGCGAACTCTATGCGCAAAGGCTCTCGTGCTGCACGATGGGGTCTGATCTCTACGTCGGTTTCTTCGAGAAGGGGCTTAGTGCGCTGACGGAAGACGGATCCCTCTGCTTCATCTGCGCGGACCGCTGGCTTCAGAATCGATACGGATCCCGTCTTCGTTCGTTCATCTCGAAGGGCTTTAGCCTCGATGCCCACGTCCGGATGCATGGCGTTGATGCCTTCGAGGACGAGGTCGCCGCCTATCCGGCTATTTCCCTACTCAAAAGAGGGGCTGGAAGGGCAATCCGATACATGGACTGCGAGGCTCAGTTCTCTCGGGATGATACCTCGGCTGCAAAAGCATGGCTGCTTGGAGAGGGTGGCTTGGCTGGTTTGACTAATGCCTCCGCTGGAACCCTGCCCCCCCTTTCGGGGGCGTCGTCAATACCCTTGGCGCCGCCCGAGCGTCTCAAAGTGCTTGGTGACCTGGCCAGTAAATTTCCGACCTTGGAAGATGCGGGCATCAGGCTGGGCATCGGCATCGCCTCGGGATGCGATGAGGTCTACATAACAGAGGACCCCAATCTTGTAGAGCATGATCGCATGATGCCCCTCTTCTTCATGCGTGACTGGCGCGCTGGCAGGCGTGACGTAAAGAAGTGCCTCGTGAATCCATGGAACGATGACGGAACCCTCGTAGACCTTGATGACTTCCCGAGGCTGAAGAGATACTTTGAGGAGAACGAGGAGAGACTCAGACATCGCAGGGTTGCGAGGGACCATCCCGACTCGTGGTACCGGACGCTCGACAAACCAGACCACAACCTTTTGGGGAAGGAGATGCTTCTCTTCCCCGACATGGCGGCGAAAGCAGACCCCGTGTACAGTGACGGTTCGCGCTATCCCCACCACAACTGCTATTGGATGACGTCGACAGAGTGGGATGTTCGGGCGCTCGGCGGCCTCATGATGAGCGACCTCGTCGAGGGTTACGTGGACGCCTTCGGGGTGAAGATGCGTGGGTCGACGTTGCGCTTCCAGGCTCAGTACCTGCGAATGGTGCACATTCCCCGGGCCGATGAGGTTGACGACGACACAAAGCACGAGCTGACCGAGGCGTTCGCCGCCGGAGACCGTGTTCGTGCAAACAATGCAAGCCGGCGAGCGTACGGGCTGGGGGTCATCCATGCGTGATGACGTGAAGGACGCGGTTCTCGACTGCGTGAACTACGCGGTGATTAAGGGGACGCAAAGTGGGAGACACATCGCGCCTCTAGCAATGAAAATCGCTGAGGACATGGAGCAGGTGGGCTATAACCGGAACGACATCTTCCTCGATGACGTTAACGTGACCCTTCCTGGATGGTTCCGCCCCTCCAAGAAGTGGGATATCACTGCGTTCGAGGATGGGGTCCTTGTCGCAGCAATCGAACTGAAAAGTATCAGCAGCAGCTTTGGGAACAACGCAAACAACCGGGCGGAGGAGGCGCTGGGGAGTGCTTCCGATGTGGACTACGCTACTCACAACCACCTCCTCGAGCCGAATGACCTTCCTCCCAACTTCGGCTATGTACTGCTGGTTCGCAAGACCCCCGAGAGCACAAGACCATCAAAGATTGGCGCGAAGTCACGCTATGCGTTTGACAAGGAGTTCGAAGACTCATCTTATGTCGAGCGATTCACCATCCTAGGCAAAAGATTGCTTCGCGAGAGAGTCTACCAGGCCGTATGGGTTGCAGTCATCGATTTGGAAAACGGTGTTGTCGAAGAACCGGATCCCTTGATGACCTACGACAAGTTTGTCGCCCATCTGAAGGGCTGGATTGACGTCATGAGGGCGTAGGTTCCTTCTGCGCTTTGGCGGTGAGGCGTTCCTGCCGCGCCGCTACCGTATCTTTCCTCAGGCCTCCACGAAGCGGAAGCCGGCACCTCTCCTGATGAAGGGCAGGAAGGGAAGGTCTGCCGCTGCCACCTGTCCGATCCTGACATCGCGCCCATCGAGGGCAAGGCGCTTCCGTGCAATCTCGAGCTCCCCGGCATAGCGGCCGTAGGCCGTCGTGCTCATGAGGATGTCGCCGGGCTGCGCCTCGGCACCGGGATGTTCTTGGGGAGATGGCGGTTCGGGCACATCGTCCCAGAGCCTCGACTCCTGCGAACGCACGATCCAGGGCGAGGAATCGGGCCTCTCGTGCTGGATGCGGCCGAAGAGATGCCGGAAGGGAGCGTCGAGCTCGGCATGCAGGCCGAGGCATCCCGACGAGATCTCTGCCATGCGCTGCCAGAGCTCCGGCGAGGCGCCTGGGTCGCCCAGAAGGACCACATCGCAGCCCGCATCTCCGAGCTCGAGCATGTCGAGGGCCAGCTTTCCCCCGGTGTCTCCCCGATGTGCCTCGACTGTCGGCAGCCCCTCATGGAGCGGGCCTCTGAGGTCGCGGTCACCAGGAACAAACCCCATGACCTGGAACCCCAGAGCCTTGAGGCGGGCATTCATGGCGGCAACATCCTCGACTGCAAGGCCTGTGAGCGGCTTGGGATAGAAGTTGTGGCAGGCAGCGAAGCGGGAGAAGTCGGCATCGGCTGCCCTCCAGGCCACGATGTCTGTCTCAGAGATCGTGGAGGCATTGAAGACCACATGGAAGATGCCGGAGAGCTCCACCGTCCGCGTGGCGTCGAACCCGTCATCCAGGCGCACATACTCGACGCCGAGCCGCCGCAGCTCTTCAAAGTTCTCGCAGCCCAGCTTCTTCAGGGTCGCCGGCGCAATGTCGGCAATGAGGGCGATGCCGTGGCCATGGCAGAGCGCGAGCAGCTGCCGTGCGCGGGTCCTATAGTCGACACCCGCCTCTTCGGGGATATGGAGCGACGTGAAGGCATAGCGGACGCCTGCGGTGCCAGAGCGCTCGACGAGCGCTGCCTGCGCCTCTGGATCCTGAGAGAGATAGATGGATATGCCAGTTTCCATTGAGTCCTCCCGTGTTGCTTGCCGTGTGGTGCCTCCGTGCAGATGGGGCCTGCAGGCACGAGTCCTGCAGGCCCCGGACCGATCGTGTCTCGTTCCCTATGCCTCGGTGCCGAAGACGTCGTCGATGCGAGCGTCATCCACGCCGAAGAAGTAGGTGAAGGCAAAGCCTGCCGCATAGGCGGCGAGCATCGCGATCACATAGTAGAGCTGGGTGCCCGGCACCACGATCAGGAGTCCGAAGAGGCCCGAGACGCCCTGGGATACCGTGCCGAGGTGGAAGAGCCAGGCGAGGATGCCGCCGATGCCGGAGCCGAGGCAGGCCATGACGAAGGGCTTGCCGAGGGGCAGGGTCACGGCATACATCAGCGGCTCGCCGACGCCGAGGATGCCGACGGGGATGGACTCGCGCAGGTAGGTCTTGACGCGCTCGTTCCTGGTCTTGACGTAGAGGGCGATACCCGCGCCGACCTGGCCGCCGCCTGCCATCATCAGGATCGGGAGCAGGTAGTTCACGCCCGCCGAGGGGCCGGCGGGGTCGTTGAGCATTGCGTGGATCGGCGTCAGGGCCTGGTGCAGGCCGACCGACACAAGCGGCAGGAAGGTGGCGGAGAGCAGGTAGGCACCAAACACGCCGAGGGTGTTGTAGAAGAAGAACAGGATCACGAAGATGGCCTGGGTCAGGAAGGCGCCAATCGGCTGCAGCGCGAGGACGGAAACCACGGCACCGATGCAGACCGTGAAGAGCGGCGTCAGGAAGGTATCGAGCATGCTCGGCATCACCTTGTGGAACTTCTTCTCAAGCCAGGCGAAGAAGATGCCGCAGATGAGGGCACCCAGCAGGCCTCCCGCGGCGGGGTTGTAGACCGTCGAGAAGCTGACCGAGATGGCGCCGTCGGCGAACGAGGGCACCGGGAGGGCCAGCGGCAGGTTCACGAGGGCCGCGCCATCCTTCGTCTTGGCCAGGAGCGGCATGGCGGCGTTCGCGATGGACAGGGCGCCTGCCATGGCGCCGAGGATGCCCGAGCCGCCGAACTCCTTGCTGGCGTTCATGCCGACAAAGAGCGGCAGGTACAGGAAGAGGGCCCAGCCCATGGTGCGGATGCACTGGTACCACCAGACGCCCGCGAAGGCGTTGCCGCTCGAGACGTTGATGACGTTGGCGATGCCGTTGATGAGGCCGGCAGCGATGATGCCTGGCAGCAGCGGCACGAAGATGTTCGCAATCTTCTTCAGGAAGCGTTGGACCGGCTTGTCGTGCTTTGCCTTCTGGGTAGTCTTGTTGGCAGCAGCCGTGATGAGCACCTCGTTGGTCACATCGTCAGGCCTAATGCCGGTAAGCTTCGACAGGGGCTCGAGCACCTTGTTCACCGTGCCCGGCCCGAGGACGATTTCGTAGTGGTCTCCATCCGCGACCAGACCCATCACGCCTTTGATCTGCTTGATGGCAGCCTCGTCGACTCTGGAGGGATCATGGACCTTGATCCTCACCCTCGTCATGCACGCCATGTTGCTCACGACGTTCGTTTTGCCGCCGACTGCATCGAGGATGCTCTGGGCGACCTTTCCGTAGTCCATGCTCATGCTTGCTCCTTCTCTCGTTCCCGTCCATGCATTATGTCTGACGGATGCGCCCTGCCATCCGCGGAACACCGCTATCTGCCGGGTGCGCAGGCCTCGCGCACCCGGCCTGCAGCCCTCTCGAGGCGCAATGTGGCCTCCTCGGCCGAGCAGGGCACCTTGAGGGCAACGATGGCGCGCTTGGCAGAGCCGCCCCCGGCAGCCAGTGCCGCAGCAGCCTCGTCTCGGGTGCAGCCGCATGCTGCCATCACGATGTTCTGGGCGCGGGTCACGAGCTTCTCGTTGGACTGCTTCACGTCCACCATCAGGTTCTCGTAGGCCTTCCCGAGCCCCACCATCACGCCGGTCGAGATCATGTTCAGCACCATCTTCTGGGCTGTGCCGGCCTTGAGGCGCGTTGAGCCGCAGAGCACCTCGGGACCGCAGCAGGGCTCGATCGCCAGGTCTGCTACCTCGCCGATCTTCGAGTGCCGGTTGCAGGCTATTGCGACCGTGTGGCAGCCGAGTTCCCTGGCATGCCTGAGTCCGCCGATCGCATAGGGGGTGCGGCCGCTTGCAGCGATGCCGATGGCCAGATCGCGCTCCGAAAGGCCAATCGCGTCGAGCTCCTCGCCACAGAGGGTCAATGAATCCTCTGCGCCCTCGACGGCCCGCACGAAGGCGCCTTCCCCTCCGGCGATGAGGCCCACCACGACATCAGGCGAGACGCCAAAGGTCGGCGGGCACTCGACTGCATCGAGCACTCCGAGCCTGCCCGAGGTCCCCGCCCCGAAGTAGACGATCCTGCCACCGGCCCTGACAGAGGTGATGCCCCACTCGATGGCCTGGGCAACCTCGTCTAGGACCTCGCCGACCGCATCGGCGACCTTGTGGTCCTCGACATTCATCACCCCCACCAGCTCGCGTGGGCTCATCTCGTCCAGATGCATGGTCGAAGGGTTGCGCCCTTCGGTCGACAGCTTCATCAGATCGATCATCTTTCTCTCCCTCTCCCCTCGCCAGGCCTCTCATCCGGCACGCCGCCAAGGCCCTGCCCCTTCCCGATCCAGTTCGTGGAAAGGCGCTCGATGCTGGTCTCGTAGGTCCTGTCCACATAGGCGGTGAACAGCACGTCCACGACGTTGAGCTGCGCGATCCTCGATGACATGGCACCGCTCCTGACGACAAGCTCGGTCGCGGCCACGCCGAGCACCACGTCGGAGAGCGCTACGAGCGGGGAGCCGAAGCTGCCGCGGGTGATCGAGATGATGGTCGCCCCATTTCCCTTCGCGATGCGCACGCAACGCAGCACGTCCTCTGTCATCCCCGAGTAGCTGACCACGACCGCAAGGTCATGTGGCTTCGTGTTCCGGGCGTAGAGCATCTGCGAATGCAGGTCGTCCGACAGGTCGCAGGAGACATCGAGGCGTAGCAACTTCAGTTGCAGGTCATGGGCAACGAGGAGCGAGGCGCCAATGCCGTAGAGGCAGATATGGCGGGCGCCAACCAGAAGGTCCACAGCATGCTCGATCGCGGCCGGATCGAGCCCATCGCGCGTCAGCTCGAGGGTGGCGATGTTGCGGGCTGCGACCTTGTTGATGATGGCCTGGACTGAATCTCCCTGCAGCGCTCCCTCCGAGATGACGCTCGCACTGCGTTCGGCCACCGCCAGATCGTAGACAAGCGCCTGCTGTAGGTCGCGATAGCCGGTGAATCCGAGCTTGCGCGCAAGACGCACCACGGTCGAGGGCGAGGTATAGGTCAGCTCGGCCAGACGGTGGGTGGATATCCCGACCGCATCCTTGGGATGCGACAGGAGAAACTCCACGATGTTGCTCTCTGCTGTGCTGGCAAGGGAGCGGTACTCTTCGAGATGCACCCTGAAGCCACGGCGCGGCATGCTGTCCAGGTGCGGCGTGCCCTGCTCGAGCCCATCCCTTTGGCTTCCCTCTCCCGCCATCATGCCCGCTTTCCCATCCAAGCGTCTTCGGGCCTGCCTCGGCCCTCCTTGTCCAGCACACGGCCGGACGCTTGGCTTCATGATATGTCTCATTCATGATTCATTCATCAACTGACACGTTCGTTGCATGTTGTGGCACAGGACGGCGTATCCGCAGGCTGCCTGCCACCGCTCGCCGCCGCCATCCGTCCGCTTGGAGCCCGGCGTTTCATGGGGTGCTCGTCTCGGGCAATCAGGCCGGTTCCGGCAAGAGAAGAACGGCATCCTGACCCACCCGGGTTTGGCTGCGGATTAGCTGGATGAGGAACCAGGACGGCCACCTCGGATCTCCTCCAGGGGGTTGCGGTCCCGGGTGACGCGGGCAGACCTTTCGCCAGAAAGGAGACGATGGGACGCTCTCGATGCCGTACGCAGGCGTGGACGTCGCGAAGGCGGACCGCACGACAGGGGCCGTGGACGAGCATAGCGAGGAGCTTGGCAGGCCCATATCCTTCAAGAACTTCCTCAAGTGGGGATGCGCCAAGGTCGAGAGGCCCATACGGGAGCCCCTCATCCCCACCATCCCGGCGTCTCCCACATCATGGGCCCAGGCCGCCTCGGGAATCGGCGATGTCTCGCGGTTCGGAGGTACCCCTCCCCTCGCGAAGTACGCGGGACTCGAGTCCTCGGTGGGCCAGTCCGGGAGGTTCGACTCGGGCGGAGGTCCTATCACCAAGCATGGCTCGCCATACCTCAGACAGGCGCTCTGGCTTGCTGCCAACGGGGCAAGGCAATACGGCCCTGGTCTCACGGCCTTCTACGACAAGAAGAGGTCCGAGCGCACGCCCCACAGGGTAGCCGTGACGGCGGTGGCAAGAAAGCTCTGCCACATCGTCTTCCCATCATGAGGGACGAGGTTGCCTACGATCCCAGCAGGTAGGCCGGAGTCTCTCCAGAAGCATTCGGCTTTCAAGGTGCAATGTCGTGCCCTGCTTGCTGACGCTTGATGAGCCTCGCCTCAAGAAAACTGGGCGGGAGCCCTTGACTGCATATAGCCGGCCTCCCTCCGTGTGCAACGCTTCCCTACAGGCTCTCACGGAAGATCCGTTCGACCTCCTGGGGCTCGAGCCTGTGGTAGCCGCCGTCCAGGATGAAGGTCGCCTTGACTGCCGCGGGGATGTTCTCCTCGGTGAGGCCCAGCTCACGGGCGTGCTTGACCACGCCGATCTGGTCCATCCATGCGCTCATGGCGAGAAGGCCGGCCTCGGCGACCTCGCGCTCGGTCCTGCCGGCGTCATCCACGTTCCACACCACACGGGCAAAGCGCGCGAACTTCTCCACACCGTAGGGCATGACCAGGCGATAGTAGGGGAGGCTCACGGCGGAGAGGGTCATGCCATGCGTGGCGTCCGTGACGGCACCGATGGCCTGGCCGAGCATGTGGACCTCCCAGTCGGTGGCCTTGCCGCAGGCGATGAGCGTGTTGAGCGCCCAGGTGCACACCCAGCTGATGTTGGAGCGCGCCTCGTAGTCGGTGGGGTCCTTGATGGCGATGCGGCTGGCGTGCACCAGGCTGCGCATGAGGCCCTCGGCGATGTAGTCGCTGGTGCTGTCATCGGTACCGCTGAAGTATTGCTCGCAGATGTGGTTGAAGGCGTCGTAGATGCCGGCGCGCATCTGGTAGTCGGGCACGGTGAACGTGAGTTCGGGGTTCACGATGGCAAAGCGCGGCATCACGTCGGAGCCGAATACGCGTCCCACCTTGAGGCCGGCGGCGTGGTCGGTGATGACGGAGCCGCCGTTCATCTCGGAGCCGGTGCCGCTCATGGTGAGCACGTCACCCACGGGAATCACGCGGTTGCCCAGGGGGTCCATGTCCAGGTAGTACTTCTCCCAGGGGTCGTCGTCCGCCCAGGCGCCCACGCTGACGCCCTTGGCGTAGTCGATGGTGGAGCCGCCGCCCACGGCCAGGATCAGGTCCACGTCGTTCTCGCGCGCGGCCTTGCAGCCCTCGCGCAGCTTCTCCACGGTGGGGTTGCTCATGACTCCAGGAACCTCGAACACAGTCTTGCCCGCCGCTGTCAAAGCATCAATGACCTGCTGGTAGAGTCCCGTGCGCTTGATGGAGCCACCGCCGTAGGCCAGCAGTACCTTGGGGCCGTACTGTGCCAGCTCGTCGGGTAGTGCGTCCAGGGCGTTGGGGCCAAAGTGCATGCGGCAGGGGTTGTGATAGGTGAAGTCTCCGAGCATGGCGTTTTTCTCCTCGCGGTTGCGCGTCTCCGATATTACTGTTGTAGAATCTAAACCTGACTTTAGGTCAAGGTATTTCTGGAGGAACACGATGTACACAATTGGCCAGGTTTCGAGGATGTTTGGCCTGCCCGTCTCGACCATTCGCTACTACGACAAGATGGGGCTGCTGCCTGGGCTCGAGCGCACGTCGGGTACCAGGCGCTTTGGAGAAGGCCAGCTTGAGGCGCTGCGCGTGATCGAGTGCCTGAAGCGTTCCGGGCTGGAGATCCGCGACATCAAACGATTCATGGACCTGTGCCAGGAGGGGCCCGCGACCTACGGCGAGCGCCTGTCGCTTTTCGAGGAGCAGCGCCACAAGGTGGATGAGCAGATTTCAGAGCTCGAGCGCACGCGTGCGATGATCGACTGGAAGCGCTGGTACTATGGCATGGCAACAAGGTGCGGGAACGAGGGCTTCATGGCTGGCGCGCCCGACAGCCTGCCGGATGACGGCAGGCGTCTGTGGGATTCAGCGCATGCGGGCCTTGCTGCCGACAGGCACCATTCCAGCTAAGAAAAAGCTCGTAGCTGCTGTTGCGGAAAGGCAGGAGTGATGGATGTAGAGCGGTGCAGGGAGTTTGTGGTGCTAGCGCAGACGCGCAACTTCCTTGAGGCCAGCGAACAGCTGTTCATCTCGCAGTCCTCGCTCTCCAAGCACATCAAGGCACTCGAGAAAGAGCTGGGCGCTACGCTGCTAAACCGCTCCACTCGGCGCGTGGAGCTGAGTTCTGCCGGCCGTGTGTTCTTGCCTTACGCCAAGCGCATCGCACATGATGGCTACGAGCTTGAGGTGGCCCTGCACGACCAGAAGGAGAACGAGAAGCACATCTTGGACATTGGCTCCATTCCGATCATGGTCCCATACGGCATAACGGCAATTCTCTCTGCGTACGAGAAGGGCAACCTGTCGACTCGTCTGCAGGTGTACGAGGGTGACGCCGATGAGCTCAAGGAGATGCTGCGCAAGGGGAGACTGGAGGTCGCCTTCATCCGCGAGTGGGATGGCGACGCGAACAAGGATTCGGGCGACGAGGAGTTTGCTACCGTTCCCTACACCGACGACCACCTGGTAGCCGTGCTGCCCAAGGATCATCCGCTTGCGGCCCGCACTCAAATCAGCCTGTCCAATCTTGCGAACGAGGAGTTCCTGCTGCTGCCCAAGGGGTCCATCATGCATGCGTTGATCTTGGATGCCTGCGCGGTCGAGGGGTTTGTGCCTCAGGTGCGTTATCAAGGTAAGCGCGCGGAGAACATCATCGATTTGGTGGGCCGGCACATGGGTGTCTCGCTTCTCATGCGTAAGCCGGCGAGCTATCTCGCCACGTGCGACGTGGCGCTGGTTGAGCTGGAGCCTACTATCTCCACGCAGATAAAGGCGTACTACCTGCGTGACGGGGAACTCTCGCCGGCAGGTATGAGGTTCTTGGAATACGTCGACCATTTCGGGCGGCACTCCTAGGTTCGCGACCAACTCATACGCGCCACGCAGTGGCCCCATCTCAAATTATGAAGAATAAGAATAAGTAAAACTGACAACTGAATTGTTGTGGAATAAAATCCCCTTTAGACTTCCTGGTAAGGAGCGAAACATGGTATTCGTCCAGTCCGCTTGGAGGTTACATGGTAATAGATGCGAACATGTATTGGTTTCCGGAGGGGCTGTTCGATGACCCCGAGGCTTTGGACCGGTTCGTGGCAGAGGCTCCACGCGCGTACGACACGAATGCGTACTTGAAGGAGTCTGACGGCGTACGCCAGGTGGTGGTGGAGAAGCCCACAGGATTCCCCAGTCTGAACTACGCGCAGGGGGACTACGTTCTCGAGCGTATGCTCGCCGATATGGATAAGGCAGGCGTGGATGCTGCCGTATTGAAGGTCCCAGGCTGCAACGAGTGGATGTCGCTCGAGACGTGCCAGCTCTTCAATGACGGCATGGCGCGCTATGCACGCGAGTCCGGCGGCAGGCTCGTTCCGCTGGCAGTAGTACCGGCCACGGGAGGGTCTCGCGTAGATGCCGAGATAGACCGCTGCCTAGGGGAGCTGGGCTTTGGTGGGGTGCAGCTGTGCGCCCACTACGGCAACCACTACCTGGATGACAAGATGTTCTCTCCGCTGTTCAGCAAGTTGGACACGCTGGGGGCCACGGTGTATGTCCACCATGTGCCGGTGCCGGTGCATGCGGAGTCGCTGTTGGGCTACAACAACCTTCGTCGCTCATACGGGCGCTGTGTGGACCAGACCACGGCGGTGGGCAGGGAGCTTTTCTCCGACTTCTTCGAGCGATACCCGCATCTGCGCATGGTGCACTCCTATCTTCAAGTCGTTGCATCTGAGAGCCGGATACCGGATGCTTTGATGCA